>NZ_JASKYR010000408.1:0-7127 GCF_041028215.1 Streptomyces flavofungini | reverse complement strand
TCTTGGGCGCGGCCTGCTGGACGACCTCGAAGCTCCACACGGTGGACCCCGAAGCGGCGGGCTTCGGCCGCTCACCGCCGCCTTCGCCACCGCCTTGACCGCCGCCCTGGTGCGCGGCCTTCATGGGGCCCTCCATCCACGCCTGGAAGGAGGCCTCGTCGCGCCAGCGGGTGTAGACGAGGTACTGGTCGGTGCCTTCGACCGGGCGGAGCAGCTCGAACCACTCGAAGCCGTCGGAGTTCTCCACCGAGCCCGCGCGGGAGGCGAAGCGCTTCTCCAGGACTTCACGCTGCTCGTCGGGGACGGTGAGGGCGTTGATCTTCACGATGCTCATGCCGTCCATCCTGCCGCAAGGCACCGCGGGCGGGTGCGGCGCGGTCGGTGCGGCGCGGGTCAGTCCCTGGCGGTCCACTGCGGGGACGGTGTGGGGCCCGGGAGGGCGGTGATCGCGGCGCCGCGGGACCAGTCGCGGTACGTCACGCTGAAGTCGTCCGTGGCGGAACCGCTCCTCGGCACCGCCGTCCTGAGGGACTTCGGCAGGTTCCGCGCCGTCACCGTCAGGGTGAAGCGGACCGTGCCGTCGGGGCGGGCGGTCTCGTACGGGGCGTAGAAGCGGCCGATGGAGGGGTCGTCGGCGAGTGCGCTCAGCGGGGCGCCTCCGGTGAGGGTGCGGGTCGTGCCCGAGCGCCGGGTGCGCAGGTCGGGGGCGTGGTCCAGGAGCGCGACCAGGTGGGCGGGCTGGGCCAGCCACCGGGTCTCCAGGGCGTTGCGCACCGCCACGTCGTCCCGCGCCGCCGCGTACGCGTCCGGCTCGGTGCGGTACGCGCCGTCCCGGCCGAGCTCGGGGTCCGTCATCTCCTCGGCGGGGGTGATCGCCGCGCGCTCGCCGATCAGGACGATCTCCGGCGGGTACCAGCCGTGGCCCTCGCCCATGTCGTACAGGACGTGCGTCGCCGCCCGCGCGGTGGTCGCGTCGACCAGGTCCAGGCGGGCCTGGCCGGTGAAGAAGTCCTCGTCGCCGCTTTCGCGGGCGTAGACAGAGACGCCCACCCTGCGCTGGGCCAGCATCGCCGAGCGGATCGCTCCGGCCGCCGGACCGGCCTCGGGGGAGGCTGTGGACGACGGGCGGGGACGTCCTTCGGCGGGTGCGTCGTCCGGCCACAGTCCGTGCGCGGCGAAGCCGCCGGCCACTCCGGCCAGCAGGCCGATCGCCACGGCCACCGCCAGCGCGTTGCGCCGCGACCGGTGGCGTCTCCGCGGGATCTCTCCTTCGGACATGGGCCAGCCCCCTTCACACCGCACGAGGAGTCCACCGTAGGGCCGTGGCAGGGGAGTTCACGGCGCTTTGCCGCAACGCGGTGCGCGGACACCGGTCGGGGGCGCCGGGGCGGTTCGCCCCGACGCCCCCGAGGTGTTCCTGGGGCCGGTCCGGTCTCAGATCCGCAGCAGGCGCTCGGCCGTCTCGCGGTAGTCGCGCAGGGCCAGGCGGAGCTGTTCGGTGTCCGTGGTCGCCGCCTCGGCGTGACCGCCCTCGGTGGGCAGCGCGTCGCCCGGGGCCACGCCCGCGGCTCCGCCGTGGCCGGGGGCCGCGGTCTCGCCGGGGGCGAGCCCGACGGCCGGGGTGCCGCCCGGTGCGACGCCGGTCCCCGAGGCCTCGCCGGGTACGGCGCCGGGGGCGATGCCCGGCGACGGGGCTTCCGTGCCCCGGGCCGGGGTGGCCTGCCAGGACGTACGCAGGGTGCGGCGGCGTTCCGCCAGGGTGTCCGTGAGGCGGGCGATCGCGTCCTCCAGGACGCTGTCGACCTCCTCGACCGCGCCGCGCGGGGCGTCCACGAAGCCGTTGACGGCGTTCTGGAGACGCAGGGTCAGCTTGTCGCGCTCCTCGGACGGGAACAGAGTGGTGTCAGCCATGCTGCACTCCCCTTCGGGTGATGCCGGTCGAGCGCTTCTCGGTCAGGTGCTTGCCGGTGCGTGCGGTGGAGTGGCCGTGGTCGTCGCCCTCCGCCATCAGGGCCTCGAAGAGCGTCCGCGCCTCGACCATGGCGGCGCGCAGTTCCTCGGTGTCGGCCGCGCTCTGTTCGGTGGCCGAGGTGTCGAGCGTCGCGCGGTGCACCCTGCGGTAGCCGTGGACGTGGTGGGCGTGGTGCACCGACAGTGCGTCGAGCTGGTCCTCGTAGTGGCCGCTGTCGGGGAAGCCGCGGGCGCCCGCCAGCTCCGCGATGAGGTGGTCCGCCTCGGCCACGGCCTGCCGCGGGGAGTCGACGAAGCGCTCCTGGGCGAGGTTCCAGCGGGCGGTGAACTGCTCGCGTGCCGCGGGCTCCAACGGCCGTGCCCGCAGGTGGCCGTGGCGCTTCACGCGGTCACCGAGGTCGCGCTCGGCCGCTTTGGTGTCGCCGTCGTGGCGGGCGACCGCGTGGTCGTACTCGGGGCCGAACCGCCGCTTCAGGCTCTGCCCGCCGCCCGCACGCAGCCGCCCGCGGTTCAGCACGGCGAGCACGGCGGCGGCGATGACGACGACGACCGCGATCAGAACAATGATCATGACTGAGGACATGTGTTGGGTGCCTTCCCGGGGGGTGGGCCTTGAGGCGCCGTGGCGTTATCGGCGTACTGCCCCGACGACTGTCCTCCAGACGAGTTGCCCGGAAGTCGGCCGTCAAACGGCCCCCCGGCGAAGGCGCCCGGACGCAGCGGCCCCGGCGGGGGATTCCGGGACACCCCCCGTCCCGGGAAGGCCGTGCGCCCACCCGTGGACGCGACCTAAAATGCGGCAGCGCGAGAGAGCCGGGCGTGCTCTCACCGCACCGAGTCGAAGGAGCGTAGTGACGTGCTTGAGCTGACGATGGCCTCGGTCTCCGGGGCGGACGCGGGCGCGACCGCGGGCATGCTCATGGCCGACGCGCCGAGCGAGCCGGGTGCGGTGCTGCGCGTGGGGCGGGACGGCAGCGTCTGCCGTCTGGTGACGCCCGACGACTGGCTGTTCGTGTCCCGCACGCATCTGGAGTTCCGCTGCGGCCCCGACGGGGGCTGGTCCGTGACCTGGGTGCGCGGCTCCAGCCCGGACCCCGCCTCGGAGGTCCGGGTCGTCTCCGGCGGCGCGGCGCGGCCCCTCGCCTACGGAGGAGTGGCGCCGCTCGGCCGGGGCGCCTCGGGAGAGGTCGTCATCCAGGACAGATCGGGGCCGCGCAGCGTGAACGTCGGCTACTTCCACGAGAGTTGAGGGCTCCGGCGGACGCGGAGCCCGCTCGCCCCGCCTGGGGATGTCAGGCCAGTACGCGGGCGATCGCGAAGCCGTCGTAGCCCTTGGAGCCCACCGTCTGCACGGCGGTGCCGCTCAACTTCGGGTGCTGCGCGAAGAGTTCGAGCGCGCTCCGGGTGCCGCGCACGCTCGCGTCGGTGCTCGCGGCGTCGGTGACGGCGCCGCTCCGTACGACGTTGTCGAGGACGATGAGGCTGCCGGGGCGGGTGAGCTTGACCGCCCACTCCACGTAGTGCGCGTTGTTGGCCTTGTCGGCGTCGATGAAGACGAAGTCGAACGGGGCGGGGGCGTCCGCGCCTTCGGTGCCCTCGGTGTGTTCGGCGCCGATCTGGGCGAGCGAGTCGAGGGCGGGGCCCACCCGGATGTCGACGACCTTGTCCAGACCGGCGCGGGCGATGTTGGCGCGGGCCACGTCGGCGTGCGCGGGGGCGTACTCCAGGGTGACGAGGTCGCCGCCCTCCGGCAGGGCGCGGGCCAGCCAGATCGTGCTGTAGCCGCCGAGCGTGCCGATCTCCAGGATGCGGCGCGCGCCCTGGACCTGGGCGAGGAGCTGGAGCAGCTTGCCCTGGTTCGGGGCCACGTTGATGTGGGGCAGACCGGCCGCGTCGCTGTCGCGCAGTGCGGCGGAGAGCGCCTCGTCGGCGGGGGCGAGCAGGTCGGTGAAGTAGTCGTCGACGGCGTTCCACTGCTGCTGGCTCATGTGGGTGTTCGATCCCTTCGACTGCCTAGTTAGTTTCGCTAAGGAGCCTACTCGGGCCGGGGGCCGTTGTCTGGTGGTTCGCGTACTGAGGCGGGTACGCCGGGCGGGCCTGGCCTCGTCGCACGCCCGAGGTGTGCGGGGTCAGCCTTCCACCGCCGGGGGTGAGCCGGGGAGCGGCTTGCCGGCCGACTCCGTCATGTACCAGACCGCGATGCCGCCCACCACGGCCGCCGCCATCATGTAGTACGCGGGCATCATCTTGTCGCCCGTCGCGCCGATCAGGGCCGTCACGATCAGCGGGGTCGTGCCGCCGAAGACCGAGACGGAGATGTTGAAGCCGATCGAGAGCGAGCCGTAGCGGACCTTCGTCGGGAAGAGGGCGGGGAGGGTCGACGGCATCGAGGCCGTGAAGCAGACCAGGAGCAGGCCGAGGGAGGCGAGACCGAGGCCGATCGCCCAGAGCGAGCCGTTGCGGATCAGGAGCAGGGCGGGGACCGACAGGGCGAGGAAGCCCGCGCAGCCTGCCGCGATCACCGGACGGCGGCCCACCCGGTCGGTCAGCGCGCCGACGAACGGCTGGGCGCACATCATCAGGGCCATCACCGCCAGGATGACGAGCAGGCCGTGGGTCTCGTCGTACTTGAGCTCGCTGGTGAGGTAGCTGGGCATGTACGAGAGCAGCATGTAGTCCGTGACGTTGAAGACCAGGACCAGGCCCATGCACAGGAGCAGCGCCTTCCACTGTCCGGCGACCATGTCGCGCAGCCGGACCTTCGCGCGGGTCTGCTCGTCCTTGTGGGCCTTCTCCAGCTCGGCGGCGAACGCCGGGGTCTCCTCCAGGCGCATCCGCAGGTAGAGGCCGATCAGACCCATCGGGCCCGCGATGAGGAACGGGATGCGCCAGCCCCAGGAGAGGAGGTCGTCGGTGGAGAGAAGCGCGGTCATGAGGGTGACCAGGCCCGCGCCGCCGATGTAGCCCGCCAGGGTGCCGAACTCCAGCCAGCTGCCGAGGAAGCCCCGCTTCTTGTCGGGGGAGTACTCCGCGATGAAGGTCGAGGCGCCCGCGTACTCGCCGCCCGTGGAGAAGCCCTGCACGAGGCGGGCGAGGAGGAGCAGCACCGGCGCGCCCACGCCGATCGACGCGTACGACGGGATCAGGCCGATCGCGAACGTGCCCGCGGCCATCATGATCATGGTCAGCGCGAGCACCTTCTGGCGGCCCACGCGGTCGCCGAGCGGGCCGAAGACCATGCCGCCGAGCGGCCGGATCAGAAAGGCCGCGGCGAAGGCGCCGAAGGTGGAGAGGAGCTGGGCCGTCGGATTCCCCGAGGGGAAGAAGACCTTGCCGAGCGTCACGGCGATATAGCTGTAGACGCCGAAGTCGAACCACTCCATCGCGTTGCCGAGGGCCGCCGCCTTCACCGCGCGCCGGACCATCGCCGGGTCGGTCACGGTGACGCCTGCCGTGGCGTCCGGTGCCGCTGGGTCCGCGGGCCCGGGGACGGGCCCGGGTGCGGGCTGCTCGGGCTTGCGGAGGGCGATGGAGGTGGCGCTCGCCAAGGGTTCGCTCGCCTGCTTTCGGTCGACGACAGAGACGGGGCCGCCCGAGGAAACCGGGGCGGCCCGAAATCGACCATAGGTGCATCGGCCATCATCACGTTCGGTGGCCATTTCGCCGCTTAGCGCACCGAAAGTGCTCCTATGCAGGTCAAACGGCCTTGCTTTCGATGGTGCAAACGGGCTGTCTCTGTGATCTATGTCGCGGGGCGGGACGGGAACCGCTGCTCAGGGAGCACATGTTCTTTTTGTGATCAACGGTCACCGACTGTCGCGTAAGTGGGGGTCCGGCGCGTTTTGGCTGGGCGATCTGCCCCGAAAGCCGATAGAAAGCGGGGGGTGGCTGCCAGGCGAACGGGCGGTTGCGCGCGTCTCAGGAGGCAGAGCCGATAGCGGGACGAATCCGGACGGGAGGGCCGTCGGGGCGTGGCGAATGTCGAGCACAGCGGACCGGGCGATGCCCTGGGAGCCGGGCGGAGCGGCGGCCCCGGGGCGCGGATCGGGGCGGCGCGCGCCGTTCTGTGGCTGATCGCGGCGGTTCTGGCGGTCCGGCAGGTGGCCGCCGTCCTGAGCACCCCCAGAGGGGAGCGCCTCACCGATCTGGAGACCTGGATCGGGCCGGAGGGCGTCCTGCACGTCAAGGGCTCCCTCTACGACGCCGACCGGTTCACCGGCACGCCGTTCGCCGGTCTTGTGCTCAAGCCGCTGGCCCGCTCCGGGGAACAGGCGCTCGGCTGGGGGTGGACCTTCGGCACGCTCGGCCTGGTCGTCGCCCTGGGCCTGGTGGCCGCCCGCGCCCTGCCGCAGCCGGTCTCCCGGCGCACCTCCCTGCTGGCCGCGCCCGTCGCGATCAGCCTGCTCATCCTCTCCCTCCCGGTCCGCAACACCCTCCACCTCGGACAGACCAGCATTCTGCCGGTCCTCCTGGTGCTGCTCGGACTCTTCGCCGTACGCGGCGAACGCACCAGCGGCGTCCTGATCGGCGTCGGCGCGGCGCTCCAGCCGACCATGCTGCTCTTCGCCGTCCTCCTGTGGTGCACGGGGCGCCGACACGCCGCCACCTCCGCCGCCGCGGGCTTCGCCGCCTGCACGGCGCTCGCCTGGGCGGCCATGCCGCACGACTCCTGGACCTACTGGATCCACCACCTGGCGGGCGCGGGCCTGGGCGCAAGCCCGGACGCCACCGCCAACCAGTCACTGCACGGCATGCTGCTCCGCCTTGGCCTCGCGGGTCCGGCGGAGATCGCCCTGTTCCTGCTGCTCGGCACGGCCGTCGCCGTCCTTGGCCTGCGCCGCGCGGTGCGCTACGCCCGGGACGGGCAGCTGCTGCTCGCCGTCGCGGTCACCGGCTGCGTCGTGGTGGTGGTGTCGCCGACGACCTGGCAGCACCAGCTGCTGTGGGTGCTCTTCGCGGTGGTCGGACGGGTCGGCCGACGCCAGTGCGACCGTCTCATGTGGCCGGTCGCGGTCATCCTGGTCTCGACGCTGCCCGCCACGATGATGCTGCCGAACATCCCGGTCACCGAGCCCGTCCGGGACAACATCGTCCTCATCGCGGCGCTCGCCGCCGCCACCGCCGTCCCCTTCCTGTCCCGCACCCACCCGCAGTAC
>NZ_JASKYR010000407.1:0-6635 GCF_041028215.1 Streptomyces flavofungini | reverse complement strand
CGCCCGCCCCCCGCACCCGCCGCAAGCTCCTCGGACGGCTGTCCCTGCCCGAGCGGAACTTCGTCGCCGAAGCCCTGCGCACCGAGACCGTCGGCGGAGTCCTGCTGCTCGTGGCCGCGGTCACCGCGCTGATCTGGGCCAATACGGCGGGCGGCGCGTATGAGTCGGTGCGCGGTTTCCATCTCGGCCCCGGCTCGCTCGGGCTCGACCTCTCCGTCCAGCACTGGGCGGCCGACGGGCTCCTCGCCGTCTTCTTCTTCGTGGCGGGCATCGAGCTCAAGCGCGAACTGGTCGCGGGCGATCTGCGGGACCCCAGGGCCGCCGCGCTGCCGGTGGTCGCGGCGCTCTGCGGCATGGCCGTGCCCGCGCTCGTCTACGTCCTGACCAACACCCTCGGCGGCGGCTCGACGAACGGCTGGGCGGTGCCCACCGCCACCGACATCGCCTTCGCCCTCGCGGTCCTCGCCGTCATCGGCACCTCGCTGCCGTCCGCGCTGCGCGCCTTCCTGCTCACCCTGGCCGTCGTCGACGACCTCTTCGCCATCCTGATCATCGCGGTCTTCTTCACCAGCGACCTGAACTTCGCGGCGCTCGGCGGCGCCTTCCTCGGCCTGGCCGTCTTCTGGGTGCTGCTGCGCAAGGGGGTCCGCGGCTGGTACGTCTACGTGCCGCTCGGGGTGATCATCTGGGGCCTGATGTACAACAGCGGCATCCACGCCACCATCGCGGGCGTCGCCATGGGCCTGATGCTGCGCTGCCACCGGCGGGACGAGAGCGAGCCGCACTCCCCCGGCGAGCGCGTCGAACACCTCGTGCGCCCCCTGTCTGCGGGCCTGGCCGTGCCGCTGTTCGCGCTGTTCAGCGCCGGTGTGTCCGTCTCGGGCGGGGCGCTGGGCGACGTATTCACCCAGCCGGAGACGCTCGGCGTGGTCCTGGGCCTCGTCGTCGGCAAGGCGGTCGGCATCTTCGGCGGCACCTGGCTCGCGGCACGCTTCACCAAGGCCGAGCTGAACGAGGACCTGGCCTGGGCCGACGTGTTCGCGGTCGCCTCGCTCGCGGGCATCGGCTTCACCGTGTCGCTGCTGATCGGCGAGCTGGCCTTCACCGGGGACCCGCGGCTCACGGACGAGATCAAGGCCGCCGTCCTGACCGGCTCCCTCATCGCGGCCGTGCTCTCCGGCATCCTGCTGAAAATACGGAACGCCAAGTACCGCGGGCTCTGGGAGGACGAGGAGCGCGACGAGGACCTCGACGGCATCCCCGACGTGTACGAGCTGCACAAGCCGGAGTACCACCTCCGAATGGCGGCCATCCACGAGAAGAAGGCCGCGGAACACCGCAGGCTTGCCGAAGTCGCGGGTGGGGAAAGCGAGGATGGCAACGGTCCGGCATGATCTGAGCAGACATACCTCAGAAGTCTGAGCAGACAGGTCTCAGAAGAGATCAGAAGAGAAAAAGGGGAGAACGCGATGAGCTCACCCGACGGCCCCGTCGGCGCCGAGCGCAGCCTCGGTCAGCTGGTCGCCACGGCGACCAGCGAGATGTCCGCGCTGGTGCACGACGAGATCGCGCTGGCCAAGGCCCAGCTGCGGCAGGACGTCAAGCGCGGGGCGATCGGCGGTGGCGCGTTCGGCGCGGCCGGCATGGTCCTCATCTTCTCGCTGCCGATGCTGAGCTTCGCGCTGGCGTACGGCATCCACACCTGGAGCGACTGGAACCTCGCCGTCTGCTTCCTGCTGTCCTTCGCCGCCAATGTGCTGGTGGCCGGGGCGCTCGCGCTGATCGGCGTGGTCTTCGCCAAGAAGGCCAAGAAGGGCAAGGGCCCGCAGAAGGTCGCCGCATCGGCCAAGGAGACGGCCGCCGTACTGGGGAACGTCAAGCCGCATCCCCGTTCCGTGAGCCCCGCGGGTGCCGTCGACGTCCGAGTCGGTGAGACGGGGGCCACTGTGGCACGCTCGTCCTCATGACGGAGCCCGCCCCCAAGGACCAGGCCATCGACGGCACCCCGCGGCAAGGCCACGCGCCGGGCCCCGCACGCGACCTCGTCGCCCATATGGCGCAACCCTCGTCGGTCGTACGCGTCGAGGGCCCGTGGACCCACCGGGACGTGGCCGCCAACGGAGCCCGCTTCCACATCGCCGAGATGGGGGACGGGCCGCTGGTCCTGCTGCTGCACGGCTTCCCGCAGTTCTGGTGGACGTGGCGGCACCAGCTCGTGGCGCTCGCCGACGCCGGGTTCCGTGCCGTGGCGATGGACCTGCGGGGCGTGGGCGGCAGTGACCGCACACCGCGCGGCTACGACCCGGCCAACCTCGCCCTGGACATCACCGGTGTGGTGCGCTCGCTCGGCGAGCCGGACGCCGCCCTCGTCGGTCACGACCTCGGCGGCTATCTCGCGTGGACGGCGGCGGTGATGCGGCCCAAGCTGGTGCGCCGCCTCGCGGTCTCCTCGATGCCGCACCCCCGGCGCTGGCGCTCGGCGATGCTCTCGGACCGCAGGCAGACCGCCGCGGGTTCGTACGTATGGGGCTTCCAGCGGCCGTGGCTGCCGGAGCGTCAACTGATCGCCGACGACGGTGCCCTGGTGGGCCGTCTGGTGCGGGACTGGTCGGGACCCCGCCTGCCCGACGACGAGGCGGTCGAGACGTACCGCAGGGCCATGTGCATCCCATCGACGGCGCACTGCTCGATCGAGCCGTACCGCTGGATGGTGCGGTCGATGGCGCGGCCCGACGGCATCCAGTTCAACCGCCGTATGAAGCGGCCCGTGCGCGTACCGACGCTGCATCTGCACGGCTCGCTCGATCCCGTGATGCGTACGAGGAGCGCGGCGGGGTCCGGTGAGTACGTGGAAGCGCCCTACCGCTGGCGGCTGTTCGACGGGCTCGGGCACTTCCCGCACGAAGAGGACCCGACGGCGTTCTCCACGGAGCTGGTGAGCTGGCTGAAGGACCCCGAGCCCGACCGCTGAGGCTCTGGGCTGAGCCGCAACCGGCTCCGGGCCGGGCCGCAGCCAGCTCTGGGCCGGGCCGCAGCCAGCTCTGGACCCGGCCGTCGGGGATCGCCTTTGGGAACACTTGTCCTACGAACGCCAATTGCCGGAAGCATAGGCCAATTGGGGCCCCTGAGCGCGATTACCGACCATGGGGCCCGGGCACACGTCCGGGTATGGGCTGGACGCACGACTACAGTGACGTAGCACGCAATCGCCGCTCGGCCGCAGCGCTGAACAGCCGCGAGAGGGGCGGACAACAGGACGTGAGCCGCCACGGCCCGCCGCAGGCCATGGGCATTCCCCGCATTCTCCGCCGGAGGGCCCGCTGGGTCTCCGCGCGGCTCCGGCACACCCGCGACTGACCTCGCCCGCCGGACACTCCGCTCTTCTTCCTCCCACCGCTCTTTCCCCTTCCCTTCTTCCCTTCTGGCGCTCGCGCGAAGCTCGCGGGCGCCAGAAGGCTCTGAGGGCTCTGGAGGAACTGACGGCACTGCTCGGAGGGCGTTGCTCAGAGGGCGCAGCCCTGGCTGTCGACCTCCTGGTTGGCGGTGCGGCCCCGCTCGATGTCCTCGCGCACCTCGTCCGCCGTCAGGGCATAACCGGTGTCGGGGTCGTCGAGCGACTTCGCGAACACCACGCCGTAGACCTTGCCGTCGGGTGTGAGCAGGGGGCCGCCGGAGTTGCCCTGGCGGACGGTCGCGTAGAGCGAGTAGACGTCCCGTCGCACGGTGCCGCGGTGGTAGATGTCCGGGCCCTTGGCCTGGATACGGCCGCGCACGCGCGCGGGGCGGACGTCGTAGGGGCCGTCCTCGGGGAAGCCCGCGACGATGGCGCCCGCGCCGCTCGGCGCGTCCTTGGACGTGAACTTCAGGGCCGGTGCCTTCAGCGTGGGCACGTCCAGCACGGCGATGTCCCGCTCCCAGTCGTAGAGCACGACCTTTGCGTCATACGTCTGGTTCGTGTCGCCTATCTGGACCGTGGGCTCGTCCACGCCGCCCACCACGTGCGCGTTGGTCATCACGCGGCGGTCGGAGAAGACGAAGCCGGTGCCCTCGAGGACCTTGCCGCAACTACGGGCCTCGCCGCGCACCTTCACGATGGAGCGCTTCGCGGTCGTGGCCACCTTGCTCTTGGCGAGCTTGGGGTCGGGGGGCTGGACCTCGGTGATCGGCTCGTTCGAGAACGGGCTGAAGACCTGCGGGAAGCCGTTCTGCGCGAGGACCGACGAGAAGTCGTTGAACCAGGTGTCGGCCTGGCCGGGCAGGGCGCGCGAGACGCCGAGCAGCACCTTGGAGTTCCGCACCTCCTTGCCGACCGTCGGCAGCGTCGTGCCCGCGAGGGCCGAGCCGATCAGCCAGGCGACGAGGAGCATCGCCACCACGTTCACCAGGGCGCCGCCCGTCGCGTCCAGGGCGCGGGCGGGCTGCCAGGTGATGTATCTCCGCAGCTTGTTGCCCAGGTGGGTGGTGAAGGCCTGGCCGATCGAGGCACAGACGATCACGATGACGACGGCGACGACCGCCGCCGTCGTACTCACCCCGGCCGCCTCGTCGTCCTTGAGCGCGTCCCAGACGATCGGCAGCAGATACACCGCGACGAGACCGCCGCCGAGGAACCCGATCACCGAGAGGATGCCGACCACGAAGCCCTGGCGATAGCCCACGACCGCGAACCAGACCGCGGCCAGCAGCAACAGGACGTCCAGCACGTTCACCGATTCAATCCTCGCCTCGCATCGCGGCCGCCACGTCCACGCAACCTTGTCATGCGCGCCAGTCGAGCGGGACCTGCCTACTGCGGTCCCAGGGGCGCTCCCAGCCCGCGAAGTGCAGGATTCTATCGATCACGCCGGCCGTGAAACCCCAGACCAGAGCCGACTCGACGAGAAACGCGGGGCCGTGGTGGCCGCTCGGGTGGACGGCCGTCGCGCGGTTGGCCGGGTCCGTGAGATCGGACACGGGGACCGTGAAGACGCGTGCCGTCTCGTTCGGGTCCACGACGTCCACCGGGGTCGGTGTGTGCCACCAGCCGAGCACCGGGGTGACCACGAAGTCGCTCACGGGGATGAAGAGGCGGGGCAGCACGCCGAAGAGCTGGACGCCCCTGGGGTCCAGGCCCGTCTCCTCCTCGGCCTCGCGCAGGGCGGCGCGCAGCGGTCCGTCGGTCCGCGGGTCGCCGTCCTCGGGGTCGAGGGAGCCACCGGGGAAGGAGGGCTGGCCCGCGTGCGAGCGGAGGGAGCTCGCGCGCTCCATCAGGAGCAGCTCGGGGCCCCGCGCGCCGTCGCCGAAGAGGACGAGCACGGCGGACTGGCGTCCCGCGCCGCTCTCCGGGGGCAGGAAGCGGCTGAGCTGGGGCGGCTTGACGGTCCGCGCGGCGTGCACGACCGGGTCGAGCCAGGACGGCAGGCCGACGGTGCTCAGGGCTGGCGCCGGGCCGGCCGGTGCGGGGTCGCTGGCGCGGCTGTGCGTCGTCTGGCCGTCGCGGTTGTGCGCCGTCTCGTCGCCGTGGGTGTGCGTCGCCTCGCCGCCGTGGGTGTGCGTCGCCTCGTCGTCGTGGGTGTGCGTCGCCTCGTCGTCGTGGCTGTGCGTCGTCGGCGGGCCGCTTCTTTGCGCGGCTCGCCCGTCGGTCCGGCTCCTGCTCTCGCTGTTCGTGGCTTCCGTCATTTCGCTCGCGTGCGTCATCGGCACCCCCGTCCGTCTGGACAACGCTCTTGTCCTCCCCGTTCGTTCCGCTCCGCGCCGATGTCACCCCGCCGTGCGCCGATGTCGCCCCGTCGTGCGCCGATGTCGCCCCGTCGTGCGCGGATGGCGCCCCCCGCGCGGGTGTCACCCCGCCGCGAGCGGGGGCGCCGGCTTGCCGGGGTAGTCCGCCGGGGGCTTGAGACGCTGGCCGGGGAAGCCGCCCATCTCGTACTTCAGGAGCTTCTTCGCCTTCTCCGGGTCCGTCTCGCCCTCTCCGTACGACGGGCAGAGCGGGGCGATCGGGCAGGCGCCGCAGGCGGGCTTGCGGGAGTGGCAGATGCGGCGGCCGTGGAAGATCACGCGGTGCGAGAGCATCGTCCATTCACTCTTCGGGAAGAGTGCGGCGACGGCCGCCTCGACCTTCACCGGGTCCGTCTCCTCGGTCCACTTCCAGCGGCGGACGAGGCGGCCGAAGTGGGTGTCCACGGTGATGCCGGGCACTCCGAAGGCGTTGCCGAGCACGACGAAGGCGGTCTTGCGGCCTACGCCGGGCAGTTTGACGAGGTCGTCGAGGCGTCCGGGGACCTCGCCCCCGAACTGCTCCGTCAGGGCCTTGGCCAGGCCCATGATCGACTTGGTCTTGGCACGGAAGAAGCCGGTCGGCCTGATCAGCTCCTCGACCTCCTCGGGGACGGCCGCGGCCAGGTCCTCCGGGGTCGGGTACTTGGCGAACAGCCTCGGCGTCGTCTGATTCACCCGCAGGTCCGTGGTCTGCGCGGAGAGAACCGTCGCCACGAGCAGCTCGAAGGGGTTCTCGAAGTCCAGCTCGGGGTGGGCGTACGAGTACACCTCGGCCAGCTCCCGATTGATCCGCCGCGCCCGCCGAACGAGCGCGGCGTGCGACTCCTGCGGGSCGRGSGTGGCGGGCGTGTCCTTTTTGCCGCGGGCGGGCTTGGTGG
>NZ_JASKYR010000406.1:0-6932 GCF_041028215.1 Streptomyces flavofungini | reverse complement strand
CGCCCCGCGAGACCAGGCGGTCGACGTAGTTGTCGATCCCCCCCCCCCCCCCCCCCCCCCCCCCCCCCCCCCCCCCCCCCCCCCCCCCCCCCCCCCCCCCCGTCCCTTACGCCGCGGGCGCCCCCGGCGTAAGGGACCGCTCAGCCAGCGACCGGCGGGAGATGCCGGTCGGCGAAGGCCAGTTCCAGGGCGATCTGTTTGATGCGTTCGTCCACGACCAGTGACCCGTGGCCCGCGTCATAGCGGTAGACCTCGTGGACCGCGCCCCGCGAGACCAGGCGGTCGACGTAGTTGTCGATCTGCCGGATGGGGCAGCGTGGGTCGTTCACCCCCGCCGAGATGTAGACCGGGGCCTTGACCTGGTCCACATAGGTCAGCGGGGACGAGGCGGCGAAGCGCTCGGGCACCTCCTCGGGCGTGCCGCCGAGGAGCGTGCGGTCCATGGCCTTCAGGGCCTCCATCTCGTCGTGGTACGCCGTCACGTAGTCCGCGACGGGCACCGCGGCGAGGCCCACCGCCCAGGCGTCGGGCTGGGTGCCGAGGCCGAGCAGGGTGAGATACCCGCCCCAGGAGCCGCCCGCGAGGACCAGGCGGTCGGGGTCGGCGAGACCGGAGGTGACGGCCCACTCCCGGACGGCCGCGATGTCCTCCAGCTCGATGAGGCCCACGCGGTGCTTGAGGGCGTCGGTCCACTCGCGGCCGTACCCCGTCGAGCCGCGGTAGTTCACCCGCACCACCGCATACCCGTGGTCGACCCAGGCCGCCGGGCCAGCCGCGAACGAGTCGCTGTCGTGCCAGGTGGGGCCGCCGTGCACCTCGAAGACGGTCGGCAGGGGTCCGGTGGCGCCCGCGGGCCGCTGGACCAGGGCGTGGATGCGGCCGCCGGGCCCCTCCACCCACGCGTCCTCCACCGGGACGGACCTCGGTGCCTTCATGCCGGGCGGGTCGAGGACCACGGCGCCGGAGGTCGAGCGGACGACCGGCGGCTCGGCCGCCGAGGACCACATGTACTCCACGGTGCCGTCGGGCCGGGCCGTCGCGCCCGAGACCGAGCCCGCGGGCGTCTCGACGCGGACCAGCTCCCGCGCGGCCAGGTCGTACCGGAACAGCTCGCCGCGTGCTTCGAAGCCGTGCGCGATCAGCAGCGCGGAGCCGTCGGGATACCACTCGGCGCTCACGTCACCCGGCAGGCCGAGCGCGAGGTCGCTCTCCTCGCCCGAGGCGACGTCCCAGACCATCGGCTCCCAGCGGCCGCGCCGCTGGTGCCCGACGAGCAGCCGGGTGTCCCCGGGGACCGGCGCGAAGCCGAGGACTTCGAGGCCGAGCTCGACCGAGCCCCCCTTGGTGTCGTCGAGCTCGGCGACGGTGGAGCCGTCCGGCCTGATCACCCGGAGCGCGGAGTGCATCGCGTCGCCGTGCTCCGTGTGCTCGACGGCGATCAGCGTGCCGTCGTGGGAGAGGTCGCCCACGCCCGCGGACTCCCGGTGGCGGTACACCTCGACGGGGCCCGCGTCCGGGGCGCCGGGGCGCACGACGTGGATCGTCGAGCCCTCCTCGTCCGTGGAGCGGCCGACGACCACCGTCGCGCCGTCCCTGCCGAGGGCGAGGCCCGCGGGGTACGAGGCGTCGAGGCCGGGGACCGCGGGCTCGTCGGGACCGCCGGAGAAGGGCTGGCGCAGCCAGACGCCGAACTCGTCGCCGTCCTTGTCGTTGAACCACCAGATCCATTCGCCGTCGGGCGAGAGCACGCCGTCCGTCGTGCCGTTCGGCCGGTCGGTCACCTGGCGCTGGGTGCCGGTCTCCCTGTCCCACGCGTACAGCTCATAGGTCCCCGTCGCGTTCGACACGAACAGGGAGCGGTGCGGCGCGTCCTCCGCCCAGTCCGGCAGCGACACCCGTGGCGCCCTGAACCGCTTCTCCCAGTCCGGCATGGCCTGTGTCCCCGTCGCCTTCTCGGCACCCGTCTCGCTCATGCCCCCCATACTGCCTGGCGCCGCCCACAATCCGCTGGCGAGGGTCCCCAGCCTGTGGATAACTTTCCGGCATGTACTCCCCGACGCCCGACGACTGGCGCGACACCAACAGGAGGCGCTGGGACGAGCGCGTCCCCATCCACCTGTCCGGCGACTACTACGACCTCGCCGCCTTCAGGGCGGGTAAGGACGCCCTGCGCGACTTCGAGCGGGCGGAGGTGGGTGACGTACGCGGGAAGTCGCTGCTGCACCTCCAGTGCCACATCGGCCTCGACACGCTCTCCTGGGCGCGGCACGGGGCGGCCAGGGTCGTCGGCCTCGACTTCTCCGAACCTGCCGTGGAAGCCGCCCGTGAACTCGCCGCCGACCTTGGGCTCACCCCGGAGCGTGCCACCTTCGTCGCCGCCGACGTGTACGACGCCGCGCAGGCGGTGCCGGACTCCTCGTACGACATCGTGTACACCGGCGTCGGCGCGCTCGGCTGGCTGCCGGACATCGGGCGCTGGGCCGAGACGGCCGCCTCGCTCGTCGCGCCCGGGGGCTTCCTCTACCTCGCGGAGTTCCATCCGCTCACCGACGTCCTCGACGACGCCACGGGCACGCGCGTGGAGCACGACTACTTCGCGCGCGACGCCTGGGTGGAGGAGCGGCCCGACGGCTACGCGGACGCGGGCACGCCGACCGTCCACAACCGCAGCGTCGAGTGGCAGCACCCGATCGGCGACGTGGTCTCCGCGCTCGCCGCCGCGGGACTGCGCGTGGACTTCCTGCGCGAGCGGGACACGACCCTCTTCCAGCGGTTCGGCGCACTCGAACGGCGGGAAGGCGTCTACCGCTTTCCCGCCGACCGGCCGCGCATCCCGCTCATGTACTCCCTGAAGGCCACCAAGGCCTGACGGGGCGGGCCCGCGGAGTGCCCGCCACGGCTCACGGCATCGGTGACGGCGGGCGCAGCCACCCCTCGCGTCCCGGATCGAACTCGCCCAGCTTCGTCCAGTCCCAGGCCCGCAGCACCTCACGCCCGAGGTCGTCGTCCCGTTTGATGACGGCGACGACGACGTCGTCGGTGTGCCGGGTCAGGAGCAGCCTCCGCAGCCGGGTGGCGATGCCCGACCTGCGCTGGGCGGGCCCCACCATGAGCTCGCCGAGGAGGAAGACGCGCCCCGACGCGGTCTGCTCCTCGATCTCGGCGGGCAGGACGCCGCGGAAGCCCTGCCACCATTCGCCGGTACGGGCGGCCCGGTAGCCGTAGAGCGAGCCGACGAGGCCCCCCGCCTCGGCGACGACCATGTCGAAGTCGGGCTGCTGTACGTCGTGCTCGAAGCGCCGCAGGAACGCCTGCCGGTCCTGGGACCCCGCGCCCGCCAGCTCCCGGTAGGCCTCTACGTAGAGACCGGCCACGGCCTCGCGCTGCTGCTCGGCCTGCCAGCGGCTCAGCCGCCGCAGGAACACCTCTGCCATGTGTGCCTCCCGCCCCGCAGAGGGCGTGTCCCCCTACACCCGGACTCCGCATGGTGACAGGACGGCACGGCGAGGAGTAGGGGGCGACGCGTCGGCTTCACCGGCAACGGCGTGGGGGCCGACCGGAATCCGGTCGGCCCCCACGACTGACGGGTCAGTGGTTGGCGACGCCGTTGCCCGAGAGCAGCGGGATGTCGCTGAGGACGTGCGAGATCGGCTCGTCGCCCTTGGCCTGCGTCGAGTTCTCGGTGCACTGCTGGGTCTGCGGAGCCGAGAGGATCGGGATGTCCTGGACGCCGACGTTGACCAGGCCCACGATGTTCTGGACGTTGGCCTTGACCGGGATGCCGAGGCAGAGCTTGTTCAGCGAGCCCTGGACCAGGGTCATCTCCGGGCTCATGTTGCCGTGGGTGGAGGAGTTGCCGAACGCCTGCTCGGCGCCGTTCCCGCTGGCGGACTCGGTGCCCGAGTCATTGCCGACGGCCATGGCCTGCGGGGCCGCGGCGGCGGCCATACCGGCGGCGGACAGGGTGATGGCGGCCGTTGCGAGCAGCTTCTTCATGGTGAGCGATTCCCTTCGAGTGAGGCTCCACTCCGGAGCCGCACAGCGATCAACTGAGTGGTACGGCGGGAGTTGCGCCGATTGGTCCATTCGATTGATAAATGTGCTGAATGTAGCGGGATGTGTCAGCCCGTGTTGGTCCGTACGGGCACATCGGGTGGTGCCGGCCGACGGCGTGCGCTGCGCTTTCGCCCCAACGCACCGTTTCGTTCCGCGCCCGGCCAGGAACGAAGACGAAGGACGCCCCCACCGGAAGACGCCCCCGACCCTCGACGAGGAGCTATGGCTGACCGCACAGGACCGTGGCAGCGGCTAGGTGTCATCCCGACGAGCAGGCAGTCCCCGGAGTGCCGCACCGATCCCATCTACGCCACCCTGATCCACAGCTGGTACGCGGAGGGCCGCACCGTCCCCGGGCGGCCCGACCCCGAGTGGCGGAGCCTCGTGGAGCGCGACCCCTGGCCGCGGAACTGACAGCGGCCCCGGAACCGACAGCGCAGCGGGCCGCCAAGGAGGAAGGTGGCGGCCCGCTGCGCTGCGTCGCGGTGTCAGTGGTTGCTGACGCCGTTGCCGGAGAGGATCGGCAGGTCGTCCAGGATGTGCGACAGCGGCTCGTCGCCCTTGGCCTGCGTCGAGTTCTCGGTGCACTGCTGGGTCTGCGGCGCCGACAGGATCGGGATGTCCTGGATGCCGACGTTGACCAGGCCCACGATGTTCTGCAGGTTCGCCTTGGCCGGCAGGGCGATGCAGGGCTTGTTGAACGAGCCCTGGATGAGCGCGATCTGCGGGCTCATGTTGCCGTACGTGGCGGAGTTTCCGTACGCCTGCATGGCGTTGTTGCCGCTGACGGTGTTGGTGCCGCCGTCGTTGCCGATGGCGAGCGCCGTGGGGGCGGCGGCAGCGGACACGCCGATGACGGAAGCCGTGACCGCAGTCGCGGCCATAACCTTCTTGATCACAGGTATTCCTCTCTGAGTTAGCCCCGTCCTCGGAGCACCCTGACCAACTGCCAAATCCCGTAGGGGTTCTGGAAATTCACTCCAATGGCCCATCGCATGGGTCCCCGCGAGGCGTCTTTCGGTGATGTGCGTATCATCGGACCGTCATTTACACGGGGTGGATTTCTCAAGTGATCCGCCGCTGCTTGGAACGCCGAACGATCCGATGGAGTGAATGCGCGGAACCAAACGTGGCGTGGGGAGTTGAGCAGGCCGCAGTAACGTGAGCGTCTGCCCCCAGAAAAGGAACACAAATGCTTAAGAAGGCAATGGCAGCGGCCGCGGTCGCCGTCTCCGTGGCTGGTATCGCCTCCCCCGCGATGGCCATCGGTGACGACAGCGGCACCCAGTCGCTGAGCGGCAATGGCGCCGAGCAGGCTTTCGGTAACTCCTCCACCAAGGGCAACATGAGCCCGCAGCTCTCCCTGGTCCAGGGCTCGCTGAACAAGCCCTGCGTCGGTCTCCCGATCAAGGCCAACATCCAGAACATCGTGGGTCTGGTCAACGTCGGCGTCCAGGACATCCCGATCCTCTCGGCTCCGCAGACCCAGCAGTGCACCGAGAACTCGACGCAGGCCAAGGGCGACGAGCCGCTGTCGCACATCCTCGACGACATCTCCGCGCTTTCCGGCAACGGCGAGGGCAACGGCTGATCTGCCGCACCGCAGTGCCCGCTCGGGCCGTCCGCTTTCTGCGGGCGGCCCGAGCTCGTACATCTCGTGCATGGGGAATCCGCTTGCGGTGGTCGACGCCGCGCGCCGCATTCGAGTGAATTCACGGGAGACGTCAACCCCGTGGTTTCCTCTTCCCTCTTCACTCGTTAAGCAGAGCTCAGGTCACGGCGCGGGAACAGGAATTCCCCGCCCGGCTCCTCCGGCCGCCGTTGAGGCGTGGCCCGTAAGAAGGGAAATGCTGTGAAGCTCAAGAAGAGCGCAACGATCGTCGCCGGTGCCGTCATGGTCCTCGGCATGGGCATCCCGGCGTTCGCCGACGCCGGCGCCCAGGGCGCGGCCGTCGGTTCCCCGGGTGTCCTCTCGGGCAATGTCGTCCAGGTTCCCGTCCACGTTCCGGTCAACGTGTGCGGCAACAGCGTCGACGTCATCGCCCTCCTGAACCCGACGTTCGGCAACACGTGCGCGAACGACTGACGTAGCGACCCGGCTGGTTCCAGCTGTGTCTTGGCCGGCCCCGGCAGCCACCCGGCTCCGGGGCTGGCTCCTCCATCGCACAGAGAAAGACCACTAGATTGCGCCAGGCCCTCAGCAAAGGAATGCTCTCCGCCGCGGCGGCGACGAGCATCCTGTCCCTGTCCGGCACCTCCGCGCTCGCCGTCTCCGAGGCGAACGGACAGGCCCAGGACTCGCCCGGCTTCCTGTCGGGCAACAGCGTGCAGGCACCGCTGGAAGTACCGGTGAACGCCTGCGGGAACACCGTCGACGCCGCCGCCGGGCTCAACCCCGCCTTCGGCAACAAGTGCGGCAACGTCTCGGACGGTCCCGCGCACCACCCGCACCACGGCCAGCCCTCCCACCACGGTCAGTCCCCGCACCACGGTGAGTCCCCGCGCCAGGGCGGAGGGCACGAGGCCGAGCCCGAGTCCAAGCCCGGGGCGAAGCCCGCGCGGCACCACGCCGGGCCCGGACAGCACGCCGGGCCCGAGCACCACGCGCCCGCGTCGCACGGCCCGGCGAAGGAGCCCCGCTCCCGCGACGAGCAGGCGTCCGGCACCAGCGGCTCCGCCGCCCAGGGCGCCTCGGTCGGCTCCCCGGGTGTAGGCGCGGGCAACAACGCGAAGGCCCCGGTCGACGTCCCGGTCAACGCCTGCGGGAACCACGTGGGGCTCGTCTCCCTGCTCTCGCCGGTCTTCGGCAACGGCTGCGACGTCCCGGCCCCCGAGCCGCCGGAGCACCACCCCGAGCACCACGCGCCCGCGCCGCA
>NZ_JASKYR010000405.1:0-8159 GCF_041028215.1 Streptomyces flavofungini | reverse complement strand
CCCCCGAGGCCGTCCGCGCCTCGACCTCCACGCGGACGCCCTCCCCGGGGACCGAGWMKCKSTCCCCGGCCCGCACCGGGGCGTCGGCGAGCTGCGGGTAGACCGAGTCCCCGAAGCAGGACTCCGTCGTGGGGTGGGCGTCGAGGACCTTGACGGGACCGCTGCCGGAGGCCGTCTCGTTCCGCACCTCGTAGACGAGCACACCCTCCGTGCACGTCGCGTGGTCGTTGCCGGTGCGGCCCCGGGCCTCCAGGGCGAGCGCCGAGTCCCGGCCGGTGCGGACCACCGCGAGCCGGGTGCCGCCGAGGGCGCCGCGCGCGGGGGCGGCCGACAGCGGCTCCAGGGTCAGCCGCTCGGCGCCCGTGGTGACGCAGTGCACCTGCCGGGGCTCCAGCCAGCCAAGCTTCCACTTGTGCCAGCCGAAGAGGTCCGGCGCGAGACCGAACTGGCTGCCCATGACGTCCCAGTCCCCCACATGGGTGTCCCAGTCGCCCTTGCCGTCGGTCGGGCGGTGGTAGAGGTCGGGCAGGTCGAAGACGTGGCCGGTCTCATGGGCCAGGACGTTGCGGTCGGGCGGATGCCGCTCGAACACGGTGACGATGCGCCGGATGTCCGCCCCGTCGGCCCGCATCGGCCGGTCGAAGTTCACGACCTTGGTGGCGTCGGAGTCGACGCCGGGCGCGTCCGGGTCGGCGACGAAGTAGACGACGTCGTAGCGGGAGAAGTCCACCCGGGGATCGGCGGCGGCCAGCGCGTCCCGCAGGTAGCTGGCCCGGCGCTGGGCGTTCCAGTCCCGCCTTATGGCGTACTCCGTGGAGGTCCGCGGCATCTCCACCCACTCGCGCGTGGGGTGCGGGCGCAGGATGAACCTCCCGTACGAGGCCTGTTCGAAGAAGCGGCTGGTGGCGGGGAAGTGGTCGGCGGCCAGCTCCTGCGGCGTCGTCAGCGGCGGCGAGTCCGGGAAGGAGAGGAAGACCATGACCGCGTCCAGGGTCCGCGCGGGACGCGGATAGCCGGTGTTCCAGGTGTCGAGCCCCTCCGAGTGGTGCGCCCCGGTGCGGCGCAGGGCACACGGCCCCGCCACGGACTCGGCGATCGCGGGCCCCGCGACCAGCGAGGTGGCGGCCAGGGCGGTCAGCGAGGTGAGGATCGCGGCGGTGCTGCGCAGCCGGGGATTCTCCCCTCCACGGGTGAGTCCCCATGAGGGGAGCTGACGCGGCACGTCGACCTCCGGGTGCGGAATGCGGGACACCCCACCCACCTTGTGGGCTTTTGATCACATACGCCCTGTTTGTCTGGCCCTTCCGGGTGAGGACGGAACAGAGGGCCGACACCCCGGGCGCTCACGGAACGTCACAAGTGATCGCGTGACGAAGGAACCGGGCCAGTGCCGAGCAGAAACGATCTGTCATGGGCGGCGGGTCACACCCGGCGCCACGACATGGCTGGATGGGGTAACCGGTCGGCCTCTATGATCGGCAGACTTTCCCGCGCGGGCCCGCCCCCACATGGGCCCCGCGGACCGTACGACGCCCGACGAGACCTGTTCGAGAACAACTGCACTGCGGGAGCAAGCGGTGAACGGAACGTCCGAAGGGCCCGCCCCCCTGACCACCACACCGACCGCCCGGTGCCGGCACACCGTGACGGACCGTGGCGAACCGGAGCGCGCCGAGCCGAAGCACACGGACCGCGCCGAACCCGAGCACACGGACCACGGCGAAGACGAGCGCACCGACCGCGCCGACCACGCCGGACCGGAGCGCGCCGACTACCGTGGCGCCTTCGCGCACGCCCCCCTCCCCATGGCCGTGGTCGACGCCGAGGGGCTCGTGGTCGACGCCAACGACGCCTTCGCCGCCCTGCTCGGCGTGGTGCCCGATGAGCTCACCGGGCGCGTCGCCGCCGACCTGGTCGACCTGGCGTCCGACGCCCGCACCTGGGGCTCCTACCGCGAGGTGCTCCGCGGCAGACAGGCCGGACTGCGCTGCACCCGGCGCCTGAAGCACCCCGACGGGCACTCCCTGTGGGCGCGGATCACCGTCTCGCCCATGCCGGAGTCCGCCGGGCGCGGCGGCAGGACCGTACTGCTCGCCGCCGCCGACATCAGCGCGCGCCGGGAGCTCCAGGCCAGGCTGCGGCACGTACAGATGCACGACCCGGTGACCCGGCTGCCCAACCGCAACCTCTTCTTCGAGCGGCTGGCCGCCGCGCTGGAAGCCGGGGCGTACGAGGATTCGAGCACCGGCCGGGTGGGCCTGTGCTATCTGGACCTCGACGGGTTCAAGGCGGTCAACGACACCCTCGGCCACCGCATCGGCGACCGGCTGCTCGCCGCCGTCGCCGAGCGGCTGACGCTCTGCGCGGACCGCGCCGGGTACGGCAGGGCCGCGCCGCCGCTGGTGGCGCGGCTCGGCGGGGACGAGTTCGCGCTGCTCGTGGAGGAGTCGACCGGCACCGAGGAGCTGGCCGATCTCGCCGAGGCGACGCTGAAGGCGCTCCAGGAGCCGTTCGACCTGTCGGGGCAGCGGCTCTCGGTCTCCGCCTCCATCGGCGTGGTGGAGCGGCGCGCGTCCGGCACCACCACGACGGGCCTCATGCAGGCCGCCGACACCACGCTGTACTGGGCGAAGACCGACGGCAAGGCCCGGTGGACGCTCTTCGACCCCGAGCGCAACGCCCACCGCATGACCCGCCAGACGCTCGCCAGTTCACTGCGGCAGGCCGTCGACCGGGACGAGTTCGTCCTCGACTACCAGCCGCTGGTGGGTCTGGACGACGAGGACGTGCGCGGCGTCGAGGCGCTGGTGCGCTGGCAGCACCCCCGGTTCGGGCTCCTGACGCCGAATCGGTTCATCGGACTGGCCGAGGAGGACGGGTCGATCGTGCAGCTCGGCCGCTGGGTGCTGCGTACGGCGTGCGTCCAGGCGCGCCGCTGGCAGCTCGCCCACCCGGAGCGGGAACCGCTCTTCGTCAGCGTCAATGTGGCGGTGCGTCAGGTGTGGGACTCCGACCTGGTCGCGGACGTGGCCGAGATCCTCGCCGAGACCGGGCTCCCGGCCGGGCTGCTGCAGCTGGAGCTGACCGAGTCCGCCGTCATGGGCTCGGCGGGCCGCCCGCTCCAGGCCCTTCAGGCGCTGAGCGACATGGGCGTGCGGATCGCCATCGACGACTTCGGCACGGGCTATTCGAACCTGGCGTACCTGAGCAGGCTGCCCGTCTCCGTCCTCAAGCTGGACGGCTCCTTCGTGCGCGGCTTCCAGTACGAGGAGGGCGAGGCGCACGGCAACCCCGCCGACGAGGTCATCGTCGAGGCGATGGTGCGGCTCGCCCACCGCCTGGGCCTGACGGTCACCGCGGAGTGCGTGGAGACGGCGGCGCAGGCGAGCAGGCTGCGCCGGATCGGCTGCGACACCGGCCAGGGCTGGCTCTACTCCCGGCCGGTGGCGGCGGATCGTATCTCCGTACTGTTGGGCGAGGTGAACCCCGTCCCCTGAGCCGGGCGGAAGGTACGCCCTCCGAGCCCGGGGGGTACGCCTTCCGAGCCGGGGCGGGGGGTTACGCCTTCGGCAGCCCGTACGCGTCCGCGATCAGCTCGTACGAGCGCAGCCTGAGCTCGCCGCTGTGGGCGTTGCCCGTGATCATCAGCTCGTCGGCGCCGGTGCGCTTGGCGAGGTCGTCCAGGCCGGTGCGGACCTGGTCGGGGGTGCCGTGGATGACGTTGGCGTTCCAGCTCTCGACGAAGTCGCGCTCCATCTCGCTGAACGCGTACGCCTCCGCCTCCTCCGGGGTGGGGACGAGGCCGGGGCGCCCGGTGCGCAGGCGGACCATGTTCAGGGCGGCGGCGAGGACCTGGCGGCGGGCCTCGTTCTCGTCCTCGGTCGCGAGCGCGGAGACGCCGATGAGGGCGTACGGGGCGTCGAGCAGCGCGGACGGCTTGAACGACTCGCGGTACAGGTCGAGCGCCGGGATCGTGTTCTGCGCGGAGAAGTGGTGCGCGAAGGCGAACGGCAGGCCGAGCACACCGGCGAGGCGGGCGCTGAACCCGGAGGAGCCGAGCAGCCACAGCGGCGGCCGGTGCGGGGACTGCACGCCGCCGGGCGAGGTCGCCTGGACGGGTCCCGGCACGGCGTGGATGCGGCCGTAGGGATGGCCGTCGGGGAAGTCGTCGTCGAGGAAGCGCGTCAGCTCGGCGAGCTGCTGGGGGAAGTCGTCGGCGCCTTCGTTGAGCCGGTCGGTGCGGCGCAGGGCGGCGGCCGTGGCGCCGTCGGTGCCGGGGGCGCGGCCGAGGCCGAGGTCGACGCGGCCCGGGGCCATGGCCTCCAGGGTGCCGAACTGTTCGGCGATGACCAGCGGGGCGTGGTTGGGCAGCATGACGCCGCCGGAACCGAGGCGGATGCGCTCGGTGTGGGCGGCGAGGTGGGCCAGGATCACCGCGGGCGAGGAGGACGCGACGCCGGGCATGGAGTGGTGCTCGGCCACCCAGTAGCGGTGGTAGCCGCGGGCCTCGGTCAGCCTGGCGATCTCGACGCTGGTGCGCAGCGCGTCGGTGGCCGTGCGGCCTGCGCCGACGGTGACGAGGTCGAGGACGGAGAGGGGGACGGGCGCGGTGCCGTGCCGCTCGCCGCGGATGCCTTCGTCGGTCGGGTCCACTGTCACGGGGGAGCCTCCTGCACTGCGTGCGCGTGTGTCGCGGTCCTTCGGTACGGGAAGGGCAACAGGAGGGTCACTCCGTTTATTCCCGGCGTTCCCCTGTTCCCCGTGCTCCCCGTGCCCGTGTGCCCGTGCTCCCCGTGTTCCCGGCGTTCCCGGTGTTCCCCGCCCGTGGCGGGCGCCGCCTCGCTACCGTGATCGCCATGGCTGATCCGCTGAAGACCCTGGTCGACGGAGTCGAGGTCGAGGTGCCCAACACCATTCCGGACATCCGCGCCGCCCTCCCCGAGGAGCGGCGCGCCGACTTCGACCTGGCCATCAACGCCGCGGGGCTCGACGAGATCCACGCGGTGATGCGCCACTGGATGCTGGAAGCGGTCCCCGACCCCGAAGCCGAGGCCCGCCTGGCCCGCCTCGCCTCCGACGAGGCGGAACGACGCGGAGGCGAGGGGACGGACCGGCGCGAGACCGCGGAACCCGACCGGCGCGAGACCGCGGAACCCGGCCAACGCGCGACCGCCGAACCCGACCGGCACAGCGGGTGCGATCGGTGGCGGTCGCGTTGAGCGCTCGTCACCGGCGCGTTCACCGCGTCACCTATGCGCCGCCCGCCGATGACACCCTCGCCAAGATGGGGGACGGGGAGGCCTTCCGGGCCGCGTTCACGCGGACCCTCGGGCGTGATCCGTACGGACACGGCTCGACGGCCGTGCGGGGCGACCCCGACCGCAGGGAGGCGACGGTCAGGGGCGCCATCGTGCTCTACTACGTGTCCGCCTCGGTCCATACGCTGACCGTGGTCAGGCTGATTCTGAGTCCGTGACCGCGCCGCACCGCGCCGCACTCAGACCTGCACCGGCGGCTCCTTGGTGAACAGCGTGCCGAGGTCCGGGGCGTTGACCCGGCGCTCGGCGAGCCGCAGGGCCTCCCAGACCGTGACCTGGTTGGCGGTGAGGACCGGCTTGCCGAGGGCCGCCTCCAGGTCGCGCACGTACGCGGCGGTGTGCAGCGCGGTGTCCGGCAGGAGCACCGCCCCGGCGTCCGGGTGGTCACCGTCGCGGGCCAGCGCGAGCACCTCCTCGCGGCCCCACGTGCCGACCTCCGCCGCCGTGATGACGCCGCTCCCCCGCGCCGAGACGACCTCCACGCCCGCCGACTTCAGGAACGCCGCGAAGTGCCCGGCCACGTCCTCCGGATAGGTCGCCGCGACCGCGACACGGGCCGCCCCCAGCTCCCGTACGGCGTGGGCGAAGGCGAAGGACGTCGACGAGGCGGGCAGGCCCGCCGCCACGGCCAGGTCCCGCACCTGGTCGTGGGCGCCCTCCCAGCCGAAGACGAAGCTGCCGCTGGTGCAGGCCCAGACCACCGCCTCCGCACCGGAGAGCCGCAGTTCCTCGACGCCCGCGGCGAGCCGCGCGGCCGAGCCCATCTCCAGGAGCGCGTCGACGCGGTGCGCGTCCTCGCCGATGTCCGTGTGGACGACCTGGAGCCGGATGTCACTGCCGAGCATCTGCTCCATGCGGGGGTAGTCGTCCTCGGCCGAGTGCCCCGGGTAGAGAAATCCGAGTGCCGTCACGTCCAGCCTCCTCCTTCTGCGGGTGGTCCTTCGGGCAGGCCCTGCGGGGGCGGCGGGGCCAGCGGGCTCGTGCCCGGCCGTGCCCCCGGATCGATCAGCGCCTGGTAGGGCCCTACCGCACGCGTACCCAGCCTGCGCAGGGCGGACCACATCGTCACCTGGTTCGCCGAGATCACCGGCACCCGCAGCTCCGCCTCCAGCTGCGGGATGACGTCGTAGGTCGGCAGGTTGGTGCAGCTGATGAAGAGGGCGTCGACGCTCTCCCTGATGGTCTGGCGCGCCATGTCGGCGACATGCCGGTAGGAGACCTTCCAGATGTGCCGCGTCAGACCGAGGTAGGCGCGGGCCGTGACCGAGACGCCGGACTCGGCCAGGTACTGCTCAAGGACCTCGGTCACGGACCAGGTGTAGGGCGTGACGAGCGCGATGCGCCGCGCCCCCAGTTCGTCGAGCGCCTCAAGGAGCGCGCCCGAGGTGGTCACGGCGGCGACCGCGCCCTCACGGGTCATGGCCGCGCACATCGCGCGTTCACCGGCGATGCCGCCGACGAAGCTGCCGGACGTACAGGCGTACGCGAGCACTTCGGGCTCGGCCGCCGACAGCGCCCGGACCGCGTCGGCGAGCGTCTCGTGCTCGCTCACCAGGCGTGCCAGGTCGAGGCTCACCTCGACCGGCACGTACGGGGTCCGGGTCAGATGGAGGGACACCTCATCCGGAACCCAGCGCCAGAGTTCGCGGTCGAGGACGAAGTCGAAAGGGGCTACGACGCCCACACCGCGTTGTGGGTGTGGGCCACCGAGAAATGAGACGTCCATGAGCAGGCCCCATGTTCGTACGTGGTGTCAGGGACCGGCCGGGGGCCGGGGAGGAGCGGGGAGCCGGCGACGCGCCGGGACGTCGGGACGGGGAGCTCCGCGCGGCCGACCACGCGGACGAAGGGTACGGGCGCGCGCACGGAGAGTACTCGGTTGACGGAGTGCCGATGCGCCAGTGCCTCTGTTGACGAAGGTAGGTTCGGGTGCCAGCGTGGTCAATCCGCACATCTCAGACGGCTGAGCCGTACCTCTTCAGGGAAGCGGTACCTCTTTGCGAAACGGTTTCCCCCCGATGTCGCACGCCGTACGGCGCGCGTGGCCGGGCGCGGGCCGCCGTCCGCGCTGGGTGCACACCGCGAGCGCCGGTGTGGACCACCTCATGTGTCCGGAACTCGCCGCGTCGGACACGGTGGTCACGAACGCCCGCGGTGTCTTCGACCAGCCGATCGCGGAGTACGTCGCCGCGCTCGTCCTGGCCATGGCCAAGGATCTGCCGGGCACTCTCGCACTCCAGCGGGAGCGCTCCTGGCGCCACCGCGAGAGCAGGCGGATCGCGGGCACGCGCGCGTGCGTCGTGGGGTCCGGGCCGATCGGGCGGGCCATCGCCGGGACGCTGAAGGGGCTCGGGATCACCACCGCCCTGGTAGGGCGCGAAGCGCGCCCCGGCGTGCACGCGGGCGCGGAGCTCGACCGGCTGCTCACCCGCGCGGACTGGGTGGTCTGCGCCGCGCCGCTCACGGACGGCACCCGCGGCATGTTCGACGCCAGGCGCTTCGGCGTCATGCAGCCGTCCGCGCACTTCATCAACATCGGGCGCGGCCCGCTGGTCGTCGAGGACGACCTGGTGGCCGCCCTGTCGAAGCGGTGGATCGCGGGCGCGGCCCTGGACGTCTTCGAGCACGAGCCACTGCCCGCCGACAGCCCGCTGTGGACCGCGCCGGGCCTGATCGTCTCCCCCCACATGAGCGGCGACACGGTCGGCTGGCGCGACGAACTGGGGCGCCAGTTCGTTGAGTTGTACGAGGACTGGGCGGCGGGGCGGCCGCTGCGCAACGTGGTCGACAAGGAGCGCGGGTACGTCCCGGGGCACTGAAGCGCCCCCGGCCGCCCAGTCC
>NZ_JASKYR010000404.1:0-7268 GCF_041028215.1 Streptomyces flavofungini | reverse complement strand
CCCCCAGCCTCGGCATCGAAGCCGCCGACGCCCCTCGTGGCCCCGCCCCCCCCCCCCCCCCCCCCCCCCCCCGGAGGCGTACACGCCGACGCCCCTCGTGGCCCCGGCGCCCTCGTCGTCGGCGTGTACGCCTCCGGACCCGGTCACCGCGCGGGCCTCGCCCGAGGGGACACCCTGCTCGCCTTCGGCGGGGCCCGTATCCGCTCGGCGGCCGACCTGGCCGCGCGGGTCGCCGCCGTACGGCCGGGCCGGGCGGTGACGGTGACGGTCCGCCACGCCTCAGGAGGACGGCAGACCCTGCCGGTCAGGCCAGGGGTGGTGACCTGAGCGGCACGCGCCGGGAAACCGGTTCGCGGTGGCAGCCGGTGGCGGGCAGGATGCCGACGTGGACATGGTCGACGTGGACATCAAGGTGGACATCAAGGAGGCCCTCATGGACGGCGCGCCCAAGCCCTTCACCGCCGACGACTACCGGGCCCGCATGGAGCGCGCCGCCGCCACGGCCGCCGACGCGGGCCTCGCGGGCGTGCTCGTCGCCCCGGGCCCCGATCTCGTCTGGCTCACCGGTTACCGGCCGACCGCGGACACCGAGCGGCTGACGCTCCTGGTGCTCACCCCGGGGCAGGACCCCGTACTCGTCGTACCGGCGCTGGAGGCCGCGGACGCCGCACGGGCCGCGGGCACGCCCGCGCTGACGCTGCGGGACTGGACCGACGGCAAGGACCCGTACGCGCTGACCGCGCCGCTCCTGGAGGGCTCGGGCCGGTTCGGGGTGAGCGACAACGCCTGGGCCATGCACCTCCTCGGCTTCCAGAAGGCGCTGCCCGGCACGTCGTACGTGTCGCTCACCGAGGCCCTTCCCATGCTCCGCGCGGTCAAGGACGCCGCCGAACTCGAACGGCTCGCGGCGGCGGGCGCGGCGGCCGACGCGGCGTACGAGGAGATCCAGCGGGTCCCCTTCGCGGGCCGCAGGGAGACCGACGTCGCCGCCGACCTCGCCGGACTGCTGCGGCGGTTCGGGCACTCCCAGGTCGACTTCACCGTCGTCGGTTCGGGGCCCAACGGCGCCAACCCGCACCACGAGGCGGGCGAGCGCGTCATCGAGGACGGCGACATGGTCGTCCTGGACTTCGGCGGCCTGCTGCACGGCTACGGCTCGGACACCTCCCGCACGGTCCATGTGGGCGAGCCCACCGGCGAGGAGCGCCGCGTCCACGACATCGTGCGCGAGGCCCAGGCCGCCGGGTGCGCTGCGGTGCGGCCCGGCGCGGCCTGCCAGGACGTGGACCGCGCGGCCCGCGCCGTGATCGAGGAGGCGGGCTACGGGGAGTACTTCATCCACCGCACGGGGCACGGCATCGGCGTCACCACCCATGAACCGCCCTACATGATCGAGGGCGAGGAGCGCCCGCTCGTGCCCGGCATGTGCTTCTCCGTGGAGCCCGGCATCTATCTGCCGGGCCGCTTCGGCGTGCGCATCGAGGACATCGTGACCGTCACCGACGACGGCGGGCGGCGGCTCAACACCACCGCCCGCGAGATGGCGGTCGTCGGCTGATCCCGCACGCCGCGACCGTCGTTCAGAGGGCCGACAGGACCGCGCAGGACTCCCCGGGCAGCCGCAGCACCCCGTCCGCGCCCGGTGTCCCGACGGGCTCCCAGGCGGCGAGCACGCGCGCGTGGGTGCCGCTCAGCGGGACGGCGACGGGCTCCTCGCCGAGGTTCACCACGATCCGCAGGTCACCGCGCCGGCACGCGAACCAGCGTGCCCGCTCGTCGTAGGCGACCCGCACCGACGCCAGATCGGGGTCGGTCAGGTCGCCGCGGGCGGCCCGCAGCGCGATCAGCTCCCGGTGCCAGGCCAGCAGGCGCGCGTGGTCGCCGCCCTCCGGCTCGGACCAGTCCAGGCAGGACCGGTCCCGGGTCGCCGCGTCCTGCGGGTCGGGGATGTCCTCCTCCGCCCAGCCGTGCTCGGCGAACTCCCGGCGCCTGCCCCGGCGTACGGCCTCGGCCAGACCGGGGTCGGTGTGGTCGGTGAAGAACTGCCACGGGGTCGACGCCCCCCACTCCTCGCCCATGAACAGCATGGGCGTGAAGGGGCTGGTCAGCGTGAGCGCCGCCGCGCAGGCGAGCAGCCCGGGGGAGAGCGAGGCGGAAAGCCGGTCCCCCTGTGCCCTGTTGCCGATCTGGTCGTGGGTCTGGGCATAGCCGAGGAGGCGGTACGCGGGCGTGCGCGCCCGGTCGACGGGGCGTCCGTGGGACCGGCCGCGGAACGAGGAGTAGGTGCCGTCGTGGAAGAAGCCGCGCGTCAGGGTCTTGCCGAGCGCCGCGAGCGGGGCCCGCGCGAAGTCCGCGTAGTAGCCCTGTGCCTCGCCGGTCAGGGCGGCGTGCAGGGCGTGGTGGAAGTCGTCGTTCCACTGCGCGTGGAGACCGAGTCCGCCGCTCGCGCGCGGGGTGATGAGACGGGGGTCGCCCAGGTCCGACTCCGCGATCAGGGCGAGCGGCCTGCCCAGCTCCGAGGCCAGCGCGTCGACCGCCGTGGACAGTTCCTCCAGGAAGTGGCACGCGCGCGTGTCGACCAGCGCGTGCACCGCGTCGAGCCGCAGCCCGTCGAGCCGGTAGTCGCGCAGCCAGGCCAGGGCGCTCCCGGTCAGATACGCCCGCACCTCGTCTGACCCGGGCGCGTCCAGGTTGACCGCCGCGCCCCACGGCGTCTGGTGCGTGTCCGTGAAGTACGGCCCGAATGCGGGAAGGTGGTTGCCCGAGGGGCCCAGGTGGTTGTGGACGACGTCGAGGACGACGCCGAGGCCGAGGGCGTGCGCCGCGTCGACGAAACGCTTCAGCGCCTCGGGGCCGCCGTACGGCTCGTGCACCGCCCAGAGCGACACCCCTTCGTAGCCCCAGCCGTGGCGGCCGGGGAAGGGGCAGAGCGGCATCAGCTCCACATGCGTGACACCGAGCTCCGCGAGGTGCCCCAGACGCTCCGCCGCCGCGTCGAGCGTGCCCTCGCGCGTGAAGGTGCCCACGTGCAGTTCGTACAGGACCGCCGAGCGCACCCCGCGCCCGGCCCAGGGCGCCCGCCACGCGTACCGGTCGTGGTCGACGACGGCGCTCAAGCCGTCGGGCCCGTCGGGCTGGCGCCGCGAGCGCGGGTCGGGCAGCACGGGGCCGCCGTCCAGCGAGAATCCGTACCGCGTCCCGTCGGCCGCCTCCGCGTCGGCCGACCACCAGCCGGGACGCCCGGCCACGCGCTCCATCGCGCGCGTGGCACCCGCGCACTCGAGAACGGCCTCCCCGGCCTCCGGCGCCCACACCTCGAACCTCACCGACGGTTCCCCCTCGTCCGCTGTCCGACACACCCGGGTCCCATGGTGCGTCAGAAGTCCCTGCTCCGTGGGCCGAAGTGATCGATCGGCCGCCACCCGGCCCATTCTGGACACCTGGGGCGGCATTGCCCGACAATCGGCAGGTGACATCCTCTTTCGAGTTCTCCACGTACCCCGCGCGGGTGACGGACGTCGAGCGCGACCGGGCGCTGGACGCACTCAAGGAGGGCGCGGCCGCGGGCCGGCTCTCGCACGACACCTTCGTGCGGCGCATGGAGCTGGTGCTCGCCGCCCGCAGGCCGGACGAACTGGCCGCTCTCACCGCCGATCTGCGCGCGGAGAAGCCGTGGACGCGCAGGGTGCTCGGCGGTGTGCGGGCCGTCTCCGGCTTCACCATCAAGCTGCGCAGGGCCTGGCAGACCGAGCGGCTGCCCAAGCTGCTCCTGCCGGCCCCCGACACCCCGCGTCCGCTCCTGATAGGCCGGGAGCCGGCCAATGGGCTCCGGCTCAGCCACGACACGGTCTCGCGTGTCCACGCCGAGCTGCGCCGCCAGGGCGGCATGTGGGTGCTGCGCGACCTCGGCTCGACGAACGGCACGACGGTGAACGGCCGCAGGGTGATCGGCGCCGCCGTCGTGCAGGACGGCGACCAGGTCAGCTTCGGGCAGATGAGCTTCCGGCTGGCGGTGGACTGAGCAGCAGCGCCACCGGTGAATCCGCGAAGAGCTCCGCCACGCGCGCGTGCCCCTCGAAGACACGCCCCGGGTAGAGCAGATCGGTCCACCGCCCCTTTGGAAGCAGCAGTTCCGTCTCCCGCCAGCCGCCCGCGTCCGCGAGCCGCAGCGACAGCCGCGTCGCCGCCGCCACGACCTGCCCGGAGCGCGCGAACGCCACGCAGTGCGGGGCCCCGGGGCCCTCGGCCGTCAGCGGTTCATAGGTCGCCGCCCCGCCGAACAGCTCGGGACGGCTCCTGCGCAGCCGCAGGACCGCCGCCGTCAGCGCCATCTTCTCCTCCGAGAGATCGCAGCGCTCCCGGCCCGCGTCGAGCCGCTCAAGGACATGCCGCTGGAAGCGGACGGGACGCCGGTTGTCCGGGTCGACGAGCGCGCGGTACTCGCCCTCCGTGCCCTGGTACACGTCGGGCACGCCCGGCGCGGCCAGGTGCAGCAGGGCCGCGCCCAGGACGTTGGCCCGTACGTGGGCGTCCAGATCGCGTGTGAACGACGCGACGGCGTACAGCGGCGGCCCGCAGGGCCCCGCCTCCACGAACGCCTCCACGGCCTTCTCGTAGGCCTCGTCGGGCTCGGTCCAGCTCGTGTGCAGGCCCGCCTCGCGCACGTGCTTCACCAGCGCGTTCTGGAGCCGGGTGTCGTACGGGAAGCCGAAGCCCACCGAGGTCTGCCAGGCCGCCCACGCCAGCTGCGGGTCCGGCGCGCTCGTCCCGCCGATCCGCGCGGTCTGCTCGGTCAGCGCCGCCAGCAGGTCCGCCCACCGGCCGGGGCACTGCGTGAGGACCGAGATGCCCGCCCGTACGTCCGCGCTCCGCTTGGTGTCATGGGTGGAGAGGACCGTGCCCGAGTAGGGCCAGTCGCGCTGCACGCGCGCGAAGTAGGCGTGGAACTCCTCCACGGAGACGGCCGGCCGCTCCGGCGCGCCGCCCACCTCCGCCGCCGAGAGCAGCGGCGCGTGCCGGTAGAACGCGGTGTCCTCCAGGGCCTTGGCCCGCAGCGCGGAGGCGACCTGCGCGAACCGCGCGCGGAACCCGGCCACGGCGTCCGCGCCGCCCGCCGCACCGGCCCTGCCCAGCGCCAGATCCCGCACCACCGTGACCGTCCCGGCCTCCTCCGGCACGGTGAAGGCCGCCCGCGCCTCGTCGGCCGCCCGCTCGGTGAGGACCGTCTCGGGAGCGGCGCCCCCCGCGACGTAGGGCCGGTAGACGGGCAGGCGCACCAGGAGCTCCCGCAGGGCCGTCCTGATCGCCCACGGCGCGTGGTCGCGGAGTCCGGGGTCGGCGGCACAGAGCGCGCTCGCCTCGCGCGTGAGGCGGTCGACCTCGGCGGCCAGTTCGTGCGTGACGACCCGGTACGCGGCGCGGCGGGCCGTCGCCTCCCACTCGCCGCCCCGGTCGGCGGGCGGCGCGGCGAAGCGCCGGTACTGGCCGAGCAGCTCTCCCGCGCCCGCCGGATCGGTGAGGACGCCGTCCAGATGGCGTAACGCGTCGTACCCGGTGGTGCCCGCCACCGGCCACGCCGCGGGCAGCCGCTCGCCGTCGGCGAGGATCTTCTCGACGACCGTCCAGCGTCCGCCCGTCGCCTCGTGCAGCCGCTGGAGATACGTCCCCGGATCGGCGAGACCGTCCGGGTGGTCGATCCGCAGGCCCTCGATCACGCCCTCGCGCAGCAGCTCAAGGATCTTCGCGTGGGTCGCGTCGAAGACGTCGGGGTGCTCGACCCGCACTCCGATGAGGTCCGAAATGGTGAAGAAGCGCCGGTAGTTCAGCTCCGTCCGCGCCAGTCGCCACCAGGCCAGGCGGTAGAACTGGGCGTCGAGCAGCCGAGGCAGCGGCAGGTTCTCCGTGCCCTCCCGGATGGGGAACGCGTGTTCGTGGTAGCGCAGGACGTCCCGCTCGACCCGCAGCACGTCCAGCTCGTCCCCGAGCCTGCCCCCGAGCACGGGCAGCAGGACGCGCCCGTCCCCGGCCGCCCAGTCGATGTCGAACCAGTGCGCGTAGGGCGACCCGGGCCCCTCGCGCAGTACCTCCCAGAGGGCGTGGTTGTGCCGGGGCACGGCCGCCATGTGGTTCGGCACGATGTCCACCACCAGGCCGAGACCCGCCTCCCGGGCCGTGCGCGCGAGGGCCCGCAGGCCGTCCTCGCCGCCCAGTTCCTCCCGCACGCACGCGTGGTCCACCACGTCGTAGCCGTGCGTCGAACCGGGCACCGCCTCAAGGACCGGCGACAGGTGCAGATGCGAGACGCCGAGGGCGGCGAGGTACGGGACGGCCGCCTCGGCGGCGGCGAACGGGAAGTCCGGCTGGAGCTGGAGCCGGTACGTCGCGGTCGGCTGGGGCGGCACCGCGGGGCCGGAAGGCTCAGGGGTCATGCGAAGGTACGTACCCGCCCGGACGGCTTTCGTGTCATCCGCTCATGCGTGTCCGCCCTACGCCATGACTAGCTTCGGGTGATGGCTGACAGCACGAGGGACGCGTACCGCACGGTGATCGGCATGACGGGGGCGCTGCTCGTCGTCCTCTCCTTTCTGGGGAGGCTCCCGGTGGCGATGATCCAGTTCGGCAGCGTGCTCCTGGTCACCGAGACCAGCGGCTCGCTGGCCACCGGTGGGGCCGTCGCCTGCGCCCTCGCGCTCGGCCAGGTGAGCTGCGGGCCGTTCGTCGGGCGCCTCGCCGACCGGCACGGCCAGCGGGCCGTGGTGCTGGTGTGCTCCCTCCTCAACGCCGTCGCCATCGCCGCCTACACCCTGGGCGCCGTCCTCGGCGCGGCGACGCCCGCCCTCATCGCCCTGGGCGCGCTCGCAGGGGCCACGATCCCCTCCATCGGCCCCCTCGCCAGGGCCCGCGTCGTCCCGCTGGTGCGCGCCAGGGGTGGCGACGACCGGCTGGCCGGCACCGTGCTCTCGCTGGAGAGCACCATGGACGAGCTCTCCTTCGTGCTCGGCCCCGCCCTCGTGGGCCTGGCGTCCGTCGCCGCCCATCCGGCCTGGGCCTTCGCCGCCGCCGCGCTCCTGGTCGCCGTCTGCGGCACGGGCTTCGCCCTGCACCCCACGGCGCGCACCGCGGGGGCCGGTCCGCGCGCGCCGCGGGCCCGGGGCGCGCGGCCGGGGCTGCCGGGCCCGGTGTACGTGGTGCGCGTGGGGCTCGTCTTCCTCGGGGTGCTGTTGGGTGCCTGCGGGGCCGGGATCACCGCGCTCACCGAGGAGCTGGGG
>NZ_JASKYR010000403.1:0-7331 GCF_041028215.1 Streptomyces flavofungini | reverse complement strand
GGCGTCGCCGGTGCCGACCTGGTCCTGGTTCAGGGTGACGAAAGCGCGGGTGGTGTGCTCGTAGGCGGCGAAGCCCGTGGTGTGGTCCCGGTCGGCGAGCGACTCGGCGAGCATGTACGCGCCGACGAGCGCGAGGCTGGTGCCCTGGCCGGTGAGGAACGAGGGCGCGTACGCGGCGTCGCCCACCAGCGCGACCCTGCCGCTGGACCAGCGGGGCATACGGATCTGGCTGACCGAGTCGAAGAACAGGTCGTCCGCGTCGCGCAGGGCGGCGAGCATGCCCGGGACCTCCCACCCCGCGTCGGCGAACACCTCGGCGACCAGGGCACGTTGGGCCTTGGGGTCGCGGAAGGCGCCGAGAGGGGGGTCGGGGTGGGAGAAGTTCAGGAAGGCGTGCACGTCGTCGTGGTCCACGGCGTAGAGCGCCGCCGCCCGGCCAGGGGTGTTCCACATGACCAGTTCGTCGGAGAGCCCGAAGGTGTTGCGCATGGTGAATCCGGCGAAGCAGTAGCCGAGGTAGCGGTGGAACTGCTCCTCCGGGCCGAAGAGGAACTCGCGGGTACGCGAGTGCAGCCCGTCCGCGCCGAACACCATGTCGAACGTACGTGTGGCGCCGCCACGGAAGGTGACGTCGACGCCGTGGCCGGAGGACTGGTCCAGGGTGTCGACGCAGTCGTCGAACAGGAACTCCACGTCGTCACGGACCGCCTCGTAGAGCGCCTCGGTCAGTTCTCCGCGCGGCACCTCCAGGTCCTGGCCCGCCGTACCGCCGGAGACAGCGTGCGGATCGACCGAGGCCACCTCGCGGCCGTCCGCGTCGAGGAAGGTCAGTCGACGCACGTCGATGTGCGCCTCCCGCAGGCGCGGCAGGACGCCCATTCTGCGCACCACCTCAAGGGCGGTGCCGCGCACGTCGACGGGGTAGCCGCCGCGCCGCACCGTGGCCGCCTTCTCGACCACCGTGACCTCGTATCCGTAGCGGTGCAGCCAGTGGGCGAGGGCGGGGCCCGCGATGCTGGCCCCGGATATCAGGACCCTGCCCCTCGGTGTGGTGCGGCGGTTCCTCGGGTGACCGGTGCTGTTCATTCCTTGGCTCCTTTGCTAAGGGTGCGGGTGACGAGCAGGGAGAGCGCCGTGACGGCGCCCGCTATGACGAAGCCGGTGACGAAGGCGGATTCGGCCGGAACATCCGACCCCGACGGCGTCCCGGCGGTGAGGATCGCGCCACTGACCTGGACGCCCACGGCGTAGCCGAGCACGCGGGTGACCAGGACCAGGCTGGTGGCGATGCCGGTGTCGCCGCGCTCGACGGATGTGGCGGTGCTGGTCACCATCGCCGTGACGCAGAGGCCATTGGCGAGCGCGATCATCATCTTGCCGATGACGAGGTGCCAGATCTGGCTGTGGATGCCCGCGAGCGCGATCAGGGCGGCGACCATGAGGACGATCCCGGCGGTGACCACGGCGCGCGAGCCGAAGCGCCGGGTCCCGATGCCGCTGATCGGCCCGGCCAGGGACGCGGCTACAGCGCCGGGCAGCAGATAGAAGCCGATCTCGGTGGCGCCGGCCCCGAATCCGTACGTGCCGGAGTCCACCGCGAAGAGCTGCGGGACGAGATAGACCGCCACGGAGGTGCCGACGCAGATCACGAACGTCAGCACGCAGGACTTCCAGACCGCGGGCCGGGCGAGCATGCGCAGATCGACCATCGGCGAGGCCGCGCGGCGTTCGACGGTGATCCATCCGGTCGTGAAGGCGGCCAGGGCGGCGACGAGGGCGCCGAGCACGAGCGGCTCCGAGCCGATGTCGGGCGCCAGGGCGAGTACGAGCATGAGCGTGATCAGCGTGCCGCTCAGGAGGAGCAGGCCGGGCCAGTCGATCCCGGCGCCGTCGGAACCACCGGGCGGATCATGCGGCATCAGCCGGCCGACCAGCAGGGTGGCGCCGATCACGGCGAGCGTGGGCAGCGCGAACATCCAGTGCCGGGACAGGCCTTCGGCCACGGGCCCGGCCGACAGCGTGCCCGCCATGCCGCCGCCCACGAACAGGCCGCTGACCACGCCGATGGCCACCTTCGACTCGCCCGCCGGCAGATGTGCGCGCACCAGGATGAACGACAGGGGCAGCGCGCCCACCATCGCTCCCTGGAGCACCTGGCCGAGCAGCAGTACGGGCAGGTTCGGCGCGAGGGCGGACACCAGGCCGCCGGTCGAGACCACCGCCATCAGCCGGAGCAGGACCCGTTTTCCGCCGTAGCGGTCGCCTAACTTGCCCGCGACCGGCGTGATGAGCGCGCCGGTGATCAGCAGCATGATGCTGAGCAACGCCCCTTCGGCGGGGCTCATGTCCAGCTCGCGCTGGAGGAGCGGCAGGGTCGGCGTCACCACCGACTCCAGGGCACCGGTGGCGACCGCCAGCATGCCGAGGGCTCCGACCGCGGCCTTTCCGATGCGGGCCGATGGAGCCTGAGTTGCGGTCATGGACTTCCTTTCCGTCATGGCCGGGCGTGCGCGGCCGATCCGTGGAGACGGTCCGTGCAGCCTCCGTACGGCCGGGATGAAACTACACTACACCGTGCAGTGTAGAACGGTGGGCGGCTAGGATGTGCCCATGCCGACCACGAAGACACCGACCACGAAGACACTGCGCGAGGGGTCCACGCGGAAGCGGGCCGCCATCCTCTCGGCGGCCCGCGAACTGTTTCTCGCCGACGGCTTCGACCGGTCGAGCGTCGACGCGGTCGCCGCCAGGGCCGGAGTGTCCAAGCGGACGGTCTACGACTACTTCGGCGACAAACAGACGTTGCTGCAAGCAGTCGTCGACGCGATCGGCCAGTCGATGATCACCACGATCCGGCGCACCCTGGACGACACCCTCACCGACGGCACCGAGGCGGCCGGTCTCGAGGACGCCCTGGTCACGTTCTCGATGCGCATCTCGACCGACATGCTCGGCTCGGCGGAGTACGCGACGCTCCAGCGGCTCGTCCGCTCGGAATCCGGCCACCTGCCGCACCGGGGGTACAACACCATGGCCGACACCCCCGACGAGGCACTGGCCGAGCGCTTCGCCGCCTTCGGCGCGGCGGGGCTCCTCGCCGTCCCCGATCCCCGCCTGGCGGCCGACCAGTTCATCGCGCTGACCTTCGGCGTGGCGCTGGACAGGCTCGGTTCGGCGAACGCCGCCGAGGACGCCCGGGTGCGGCCGCTCGTCGTCGAGGGGGTGCGGACCTTCCTGCGCGCGTACCGGGCCGGGTAGGTGCGGGAAGCGGTGCCCGGAGCCCCGTGCGGGCAAAACGCCCGTGCGGCACGCGGAGGCGGCGATTGCCCGCCCACGACAGGACGCCGCAGGCGCTGAGCCTCCTGGCCGCATTCACGCCCACGCTCGCTCTCACCGGCCTCAGCCTCGGCGGAGGGTAAGCGCTCTCGCACGGAATACGGGTGAATGCCGCCGGTCCCGCCGCGCGGGTCTTCGACCGGCCCCTGGTCAGACCGACCCTCGCGCGGTACATCACCCATAGGGCTGCGGGCTCGGCCCGCCCGATGACGGCAGGGACTCGCGACATGTCCGATGAGGAAGCTGCACCGGCTCAGGGGCGTCTCGGCGGCAAGGTGGCCTGTGTGACGGGGGCGGCCGGAGGGCTCGGCCGTGATGTCGTGCGCCGGATGGCCGGGGAGGGCGCCGACCTGGTCATCGTGGACATCTGCCGGTCCGTCGACACCGTGCCGTACCCGCTGTCGACGCCGGAGGACCTGAGCGACGCGGCCGGGGAGGTGCGGGACCTGGGCCGCCGCGTCGTGGCGCGGCAGGCGGATGTGCGCGATCGGGACGCCCTCCGGGAGGCCTACGACGCGGGGCTCGCCGAGTTCGGGCGGATCGATGTCGTGGTCGCCAACGCGGGGATCGCACCGCTGCTCGTGGAGGATCAGGTGCAGGCGTGGCACGACGCCATCGACGTCAACCTCACCGGCACCTTCCACACCATAGAAACGGCCATCCCCTCGATGGTCGACGCCGGGCAGGGCGGCTCGATCGTGATCGTCAGCTCCACCGCAGGGCTGGTCGGCATCGGCGGGGCGAGCAACGGCGGCCTCGGCTACGCCGCCTCCAAGCACGGCCTTGTCGGGCTGATGCGCACGTACGCCAACAACCTCGCCCCGCACAGCATCCGCGTGAACTCCGTGCATCCCACCGGCGTGGCGACGCCCATGGTCGCCGACCCCGTCATGGCCGAGTTCGTCGCCCAGGACCCGATCCTGTCCGAGGGCGCGCCGAACGCCCTGCCGGTGGACGTGATCGAACCGCTCGACGTGTCCAACGCCATCCTGTGGCTGGCCTCGGACGAAGCCCGCTACGTCACCGGTGTCACGCTGCCTATCGACGCCGGATTCATCAACCGCCGCTGAGCCGCCCGTTTCGCTGAGCCGCGGAGTCGCCGAGCCGGAGGTGCGGGAGTCCATGACCGATCAGTACGCGGACACGATCCTGGTGGGCGGGAACGTCAGGGCGGCTTCCGGCCGGGCCGAGGGGCTCACGGTGCGCGCCGGTGTCATCGAGACCGTCGGCGGCGGCGCGGAGGTGCTCGCACGGCGGGGCCCGGACACCCGGGTGATCGAGCTGGCCGGGGACACCGTCCTGCCGGGCCTGCACGACCTGCATGTGCACCCGATCTACGCCGGGGTCCGTGAACGCCGCTGCAAGGTCCCGCAGGGCTCAACTCTGGCCAAGACGCTGGGCCTTGTCGCCGAGCACGTGGCCAGGACCGCCCCCGGTGCCTGGGTCCTCGGCGGGCAGTGGGACGCGTCCGCGCTCGGCGTCAGCCCGGACCGGACCATGCTGGACGCCGTCGCCCCCGACCATCCCGTTCTCCTTGAGGACACCAGCGGACACAGTTCATGGGCCAACAGCGCGGCGCTCAGGGCCGCGGGAATCGGCCCCGGCACACCGGACCCGCCGGGCGGCATCTTCGAGCGGGACACCGCGGGCCGGCCGAGCGGCATCCAGCGCGAGACCGCCGCCGATCTGCTCGCGGCCTCGGCACCCAAACCGGCCGATGAGGAGGTGGAGGCGGCTCTGGAGTGGGCTCTCGGGGAAATGCTCTCCTACGGGATCACGTCGTTCACCGAGGCCGCGGTGGGGTTCACCGCGGGGCCGCGCTCCGAACTGCGCGCCTACACCCGGCTCGCGGCGCGGGGAGCCGTCAGGCAGCGGGTGCGTCTGAGCCTCGTGTGGTCCCCGTACGACCCCGGGTGTGACGACCTGATCGCCATGCGGAACCTCTATGCGAGCGCCCGCATCACGCCCGACTGCGTGAAGATCTTCCTCGACGGGGTGCCGACGGACAGCCACACGGCGGCGATGATCGAGCCCTACGCCGACACGGTGGAGGGCCGGGGCGCCGAGGCCGGGCGGCACGGGATGCTCGCGATCGCACAGGCGGTCCTGGACCGGGCGGTGACCCGGTTCGACCGGATGGGCATCACGGTGAAGTTCCACGCGGCCGGTGACGCGGCGGTCAGGGCGGCGCTCGACGCCATCGGGGCCGCCCGCGCGGCCAACGGGCCAGGGCCCTGTATGCACAACGTGGGGCACTGCACGTTCGTGACGGAGTCCGACATCGGGCGTGCCCCGCGGATCGGCGCCACGTTCGAGGTCTCGCCCTACCTGTGGCGGCCCTCCCCCATCTGCGCCGACATCGCGGCGGCCGTCGGCCCGGCCGCGATCCGGCGTGTGTGGCCGGTGCGCGAGATGCTCGAAGGCGGCGCGCCGGTCGTCGCGGGGTCGGACTGGTGCGTCGTGCCGTCGGTGAACCCGTGGTCCGCCATCGAGTCGCTCGTCACCCGCCAGGAGCCGGGAGGGAGCGCCGACTCCTTCGGCCCCGACCAGGCCATCACCCTGGAGCAGGCCTTCAACCTCTTCACGGTCAACTCCGCGCGTCAGGAGGGGATGGCGCACCGGGTCGGACGCATCGAGCCGGGCATGCTCGCCGATGTCATCGTCGTCGACCAGGACCCCTTCGACGTACCGATCACCCGCGTGCACGCCACCGAGGTGCGGATGACGTTCGTCGAGGGCGAGCCCGTCTTCGACGCCGATGAACGACGACCCTCGAAGTAATGCCGTCGCCGCGGCACCGGAAGTCTCCTGGATTGCCCCGCGTGACCCACGACATCATGTTCCCGCGCGTCGAGCCGGGCCTGACCTTCCAGGAGACGCCCGACCGCGTCACCGCGGACCTCGACCCCGACGCCGACCCGGAACCGACCCAGGCCGCCCGGACGGGTGCGGCTCGACTGCTCCGCGGACCAGGGTGGCATCGAGGTCGCCCACCACTACGCGGGCCCCGGGGCGCGGGCCGTCCTGGATCTGGCCTACCGCGTCGCCCGCGTCGTCGAGGAGGAGAGCGGCCTGACCGGTCATGACTTCGAGGTGGACCAGCCCACCCTGACCGGCGATCCGCGCAGGGCCGCGGCCCGGCTGGGCGGCGTCTCCGACTGGGTGCGGCGGGAACTCGTGCGGGCGAGCCGTGCGGATGGCTGCCCTATACATCTCGTAGAGAATTCAAATGCCCTCGGATACGGGCGGCCAGAAACCGCTTGCTCGGATCCGTGCGACTAATTCGGCATTATTTCCTTCCGGATTCACGGAATGGCGAGGAATTCCGGGCCCTCGATGGCCGGGCACCGCCGCGCCCGCCGCCGGGCCCCGCGACGCCTCCTCGGCCCCTCGCCACGACACCGCCCCAGAGCGCGACCAGCAGGGCGCCGTGGCCGAACTTCCCCTCGTAGATGGCCTGTTGTCGTACGTCGAACGTTACCGGGCCGAAACCGCACCCGGACCGGGTGAGCCGCCCGGAGTCCGGGGTGGCCGGTGAGCGTCCCTCAGGCGGGGCCCGGAGGGGCTGGATTCGGCCCAGTTGTGCGCGTCGGAACGCATCCGCTTGACTGGTGTCCGCACTCCGGAGTGCCCTCCATCATCACAGGTCACACGGTGTTTTCCACTCGTCGGCGGCCCCTCGGCGGCGCCCGGCGGACGGATCCAGTTTCCATGCTTGAGCACAAATTCCACACATCCCCTCTTCTAACTGGCGCCGATGGTCTAGATTGACCGTGCTTCAGCTGTTCAGACATCTGGCGGCCATTAATGATCTATAGGTGCGGCGCTATGAACCATCAGTATTCGCGTCCCCGGCGCCGTCCTTGGGGGTGATCGATTTCGGGTCCCGAGAAGGGGCCCTGGGTGCGGGGAGCGCCCGGGGTCGCGACGGGTCCCGACGTACGTCGAAGGTGTGGCAGGACATCCATGTCCGCTGCCACCGGGGTGGGTTGTTC
>NZ_JASKYR010000402.1:0-6885 GCF_041028215.1 Streptomyces flavofungini | reverse complement strand
CCGAGGGGTACGGCCTGACCGTCGGCCCGGACGCGGTGCTGCTGCGCGCGGCACGGCTCGACGGGCTGCTGCGCGGCGTCCAGACGCTGCGCCAACTCCTGCCCGTGGAAGCCCTGTCGGGGACGCCGCGCCCCGGCACGGCCTGGCGGCTGCCCTGCGTGGAGATCACGGACGTCCCGCGCCACGCCTGGCGCGGCTTCATGCTCGACGTGGCACGGCACTTCCAGCCGATCGCCTTCCTGCGCCGCTACGTCGACCTCCTCGCCCTGCACAAGCTCAACGTGCTGCACCTGCACCTCACCGACGACCAGGGCTGGCGGATGCCGGTCGCCGCCTATCCGCGCCTGACCGAGGTCGGCGGGCGCCGGTCGGAGTCGATGGTGGGCCCGGCGGGCAGCACCGTCTTCGACGGAACCCCGCACCAAGGGGCCTACACGCGAGCCGAGTTGTCCGGCCTCGTCGCCCACGCCGCCGCGCGCGGTGTCACCGTCGTGCCGGAGATAGAGATGCCGGGACATGTGCGGGCGGCCCTCGCCGCGTATCCGGAACTCGGCAACCGGCCCGGGCGGCCGCTGGACGTATGGACCAGCTGGGGCGTGTGCGACACCGTCCTCGCGGTCGACGAGCCCGTGCTCGGCTTCTGCCGCACCGTCCTCGACGAGGTCATCGACGTCTTCCCCTCCCCCTATGTGCACATCGGCGGCGACGAGTGCCCCACCGCGGAGTGGGCGGCGAGCCCGGCCGCCCGCGCGAAGGCCGCCGCCGAGGGGCTGCCGGACACGGACGCGCTGCACGGCTGGTTCCTCGGCCGGATCGGGGCGCACCTCTTCGCGCGGGGCCGCATCCCGACGGCGTGGGCGGAGACCGGCGAGGGGCTGCCCCCGGAGTTCACCGTCATGACGTGGCGCGACCCCGACCACACCCGCCTCGCCCTCAAACGCGGCCACGCGGCCGTGAGCTGCGACCACGGCGACACCTACCTCGATTACGCCCAGTCTGACGCGCCCGCCGGGCCGCAGGCCCAGCCAGGTCTGGTCGTCGACCTGCGCTCGGTGCACGGCCACGAGCCGCCGGACGACACCGGCACCGCGGGCGCGCTGCTCGGCATGCAGGCCCAGCTGTGGACGGAGTTCGCCCCCACCGCGGGCCACGTCGACCACCTGGTCTTCCCCCGGCTCTGCGCGCTCGCCGACCGGGCCTGGCACGGCAGCCCGTCCTGGACCGGCTTCCGCGGCAGGCTCGCCGCGCACACGGCCCGGCTCGCCGCGCTCGGCGTGGGGCACGGGCCGCTCGACCCGCACGTTCCCCGCCCCGGCTCCATCCCCCACCGTTCCGGAAAGGAACAGCCATGAGAAGGACGCCTTTCACCAAGTCCACCCGGCGCTCGCTCGCCTGCGCCGTGGCCGCCGCGCTCGGCTGCGCGGGTCTCGTCGCGCTCCCCGCGCCCGCCGCCGCGGCGGCGGGTGAGCTGACCGTGCAGTACCACGCGGGCGCCACCGGAGGCGATCAGGCCGAACCGTGGCTGAAGGTGCGGAACACCGGCGGCGCCACCGTCGCGCTCAGCGACGTCAGGATCCGCTACTACTTCAAGTCCGACGCGGGCAACCCGTCCTACCGCTTCGCGTGCTCATGGGCGGTGAAGGGCTGCGGCAACATCACCGGTTCGTTCGGCACGCTCGCCAAGCCGACCGCCACCGCCGACCGCTATCTGGAGATCGGCTTCACCTCCGGCGCGGGCTCGCTCGCCGCGGGCGCCGACACGGGCGATCTGCAACTGCGCTTCCACCGCGCCGACTGGCAGCGGCTCGACCAGTCCGACGACTACTCCTTCAGCGCCACGCAGTCGGCGTACGCGAACTGGTCGAAGGTCACCGCACAGCTCGACGGCGCCGTCGTCTGGGGCACCGCCCCCGAGGGCAACGACCCGACCGATCCCACGGACCCGACCGACCCGCCCGGTGACGGCGCGACCCTGTTCGACGACTTCAGCTACACCGCGTACAACGACCCCAGGATCGCGGCGAACGGCTGGAGCGTACGCTCCAACTCCGGCGGCCCCGGTGTGCCCGGCGCGACCTGGGCCCCGCAGAACGTGACCTTCGCGTCGTCGGGCGGCAACACGGTCATGAACCTGGAGACCTCCACGGCCGGAACGGGCGAGAGCACCAGGCAGACCGAAGTCCTCACCAAGTCCATGAAGTTCAGGAACGGCACCTACGCGGCGCGCGTGCGGTTCAGCGACGCGCCCCGCGGCGGCCCCGACGGCGACCACCTGGTGCAGACGTTCTTCACCATCAACGACCTCAAGGCGCCGATGGCCGACGACTACGCCGAGTACGACTTCGAGTATCTGCCCAACGGCGGCTGGGGCGAGCCCTCCAACATCCTCTACACGACGTCCTGGGAGACCTACGCCCCCGACCCGTGGCAGGCCGTGAACCAGCACACGGAGAGCCGCCGGAGCTACGCGGGCTGGCACGACCTGGTGGTGACCATCGACAACAGCTCCATCCGCTACTACGTGGACGGGCAGTCGTTCGGCACGCACGACGCGGCGTATCTGCCGGAGCGGCCCATGTCGATCAACTTCAACCAGTGGCTGATCGACCTCGCGGGCCAGACCAGCACCACGCCCCGCTCGTACGACCAGCAGGTGGACTACGTCCTGCACGTCAAGGACCAGGTCCTCACCCCGGCGCAGGTGGCGGCGAAGGTGGCGGGCTACCGGTCGGCGGGCACCTCGTTCGAGGACACGGTCCCCTCGGCCTGACGGCGGCGGGGAGCCCGCGCGCCCCACACGCGCGGGCTCCCCGTGGTGCGCCCCTTCCCCCAGAGGCCGTCGCCGGGAGCGGGCGGCGGCCGTGGAGCCGATTCTGCCGAGAACCGGCACGGATCTCATCCCGCACCCTCGAAATTCGGTAACCTTCCGCGTTCAAGTGGTGGCGAGAAGTGACGGAACCGGAGCCCGGAATCCGTTGGGGCGGCCCGGGTGCCCTGCGGCCGCCCCATTCAAATACCGCCGAATGGCCGGAATGCCCCGCCTGGAGCCAGACCGGAACTGGGCCATCGGAGCCCCGGTCCCCGTACGGCGGCGGGGGTCACTCGCGGGTCAGCAGCCCCTTGCGCAGGACGGTCAGCGTGCGCGCGAGCAGCCGGGAGACGTGCATCTGGGAGATGCCGAGGACAGCACCGATCTCCGCCTGGGTCATCTCCTGGCCGAAGCGCATCTCGATGATGCGGCGCTCCCGTTCCTCCAGCGAGGCCAGGAGCGGCGCGAGGGCGTGCAGGTGCTCGAACACCTCGATGGCGGGGTCGTGCTCGCCCATGACGTCGGCGAGCGAGCGGCCGCTCTTGTACGTCTCGCCCTCCTCCAGACCGTGCGGGGCGTCCAGGGAGCCCGCGGCGTACCCGTTGGCGGCCATGAGGCCCTCCAGGGCCTGCTCCTCGGTCACCCCGAGATCGGCCGCCAGTTCCCTGACCGTCGGCTCGCGGCCGAGCGCGGAGGAGAGCCGCTCCTGGGACCGGACCAGCTCGGAGCGGAGCTCCTGGAGTCTGCGCGGGACGTGCACGGCCCAGCTCGTGTCACGGAAGTAGCGCTTGATCTCCCCGAGGATGCACGGGACGGCGAACGAGACGAACTCGAAGCCGCGGTCCAGGTCGAACCGGTCGATGGCCTTGATCAGCCCGACCGTGCCGACCTGCACGATGTCCTCCAGGTGGCCGTTGCCGCGGTTGCGGAAGCGGCCCGCGACGTAGTGCACGAGCGAGAGGTTCATCTCGATCAGCGTGTCGCGGGTGTACTGGTGCTCGGGCGAGTCCTCCGGCAGGTCCCTGAGCCGCTCGAAGAAGAGCTTCGACAGTTCCCGCGCGTCCTTGGGGGCGACCTGTCCGGCCTCGTCGATGCGCGGCAGTCCGGCGGTCTCCCGCCGGGCCGGACCGAGGGCCTCGTCCCCCGGCCACCCCGCCGATCCGGTGGCCTCGGTCCTGCCGACCGTTCCGGAAAACATGCTCTGCTCAACCTCCACGCTCTCGACTCGCACGAAATCAGTCCGCCACGACCGTGAAGGGAATTCCCTCGCGGTCCGTGAGCACGGCCTGGCGCCGGTGGCGCGGCCCGACGGGCGGGGTGATGACGCGCCCGCCCTCGGCCAGGGCCGCGGCGAGCGCCGCGTCGACGTCCGCGACGCGGAAGCACGCGTGCCAGCGGTGGCGTCCCCCGGTGCCGGGCGCCGTCCCGCCCCTGAGTACGGCGGCCGTGCGCGGCCCGTCCCGCACCACGATCCGCTCGTCGACGTACTCCACCGCGCAGCAGCCCGGGCGGCCCGAGCCCCAGCCGAGCACGCCGCCGTAGAAGAGGGCGGCGGCGAAGACGTCCCGCGTGCACAGTTCCAGGCGGGCGACGGGGCCCTCCCCCACCGTCCACCGGGCGTCGGGGGCCTGCTGCCGTACGCCGAAGACCGCGTCCTCGGGGCCCGCCACCACGGCGACCCGGCCCGCGTCGCCGGAGAGCGGCCCGACCGCGACCGTGGCACCGCGCTCATGGAGCCGCGCCACCGCGTCGTCCACGTCGCCGACGGCGAAGTAGGGCAGCCATCCCGCGTGCACACCCAGGTCGCGGGTGGTGCCGCTGATGGTCCCGACCGGGGCGCCGTCCTTCAGGAGCAGGGAGCGCGCACGGCCCGGCGAGCCGAGCAGCGGTACGTGGCACCAGCCGAGCACCCGGCCGTAGAACCGCTCGGCGGCCCGTACGTCCCGGGTGGTCAGGCTCAGCCAGCACGGCGTGCCCGTGGCCTGCCGGGCGGCGCTCGGCGCCGGGGCCGCGCCCGCGTCGGCGGGGCGCCGACGCTCACCGGGCGGGACGACGCGCAGCCCGCGCCCGGTCTCCCTCGGACGCCACCGGTCCCGCAGGCCCCCTCGCTCCTGTCGGCTGCTCACACCCGGGTTCCTCGGCACAGCGCCCTCCTCTCACCAGATTCCTGCGGTCCCGGGTGTGGTTCCGCAGACAGAAGGTCGCTTACCGGGACTTTTCTCACCCGCTGACGGGACCAAGGCCCCCTTTTGTCCGGCCCCAAGGACCCGCGCCCCGGTGGCGGCCCGCGCCGGGCGGGATCGTGGGCGCGGTGTGAGACTGCCCCTGAGGCGGTGATCCAAGATGTCGAGTCAGCCCGGCGCGCCCGGCCCCGGCGAGCAGCTCCTGGAACAGCTGCTCGCCGACGTCCACACGGCGGCGGCCCTGGAGCTGCCCGCTCTGGTCCAGGAGTTCGCGGAGGCCATGGCCCTCGGCCGCATCGACGTGTATCTGGTCGACATCCAGCAGCGGACCCTGGTGCCGCTGGCCGACGGTCCGAGCACCCTCTGCGTGGACACCTCCGTCGCCGGTTCGGCCTACCGGGCCCACGAGCTCCGCGTCGAGGAGGGCCCGCACGGCCGGCTCACGGCGTGGCTGCCGCTGATCGACGGGGTCGAACGGCTCGGTGTCATCGGCACCACGGCGCCGGTCCTCGACGGCACGGCCCTGCGCCGCTGCCGGATGCTGGCCTCCATCCTGGCCATGGCGATCACCTCGAAGCGGGCCTCCAGCGACAGCTTCGCGCGGCGGACCCGCTCCGAAGTCATGCAGCTGCCCGCCGAGATGCTGCGGGCCTTCCTGCCCCCTCGTACCGTCGGCAACTCCCACGTCGTCTCGACCGCGGTCCTGGAACCGGCCTATGAGCTGGGCGGCGACGCCTTCGACCACTCCCTGACCGCGTCCACCCTGCACGTGGCGATCCTGGACGCCATGGGCCACAACCTCGCCTCGGGCCTCACCACCGCCGTCGCCCTCGCGGGCTGCCGCAACGCCCGCAGGGCGGGGATCGAGCTGCCCTCGCTCGTGGAGAAGATCCAGGAGGCGATGGCGCAGTGGCTGCCCGAGCAGTTCTGCACCGGCATCCTGGTCCAGCTCGACCTGTCGTCGGGCCTGCTGCGGTGGTGCAACTGCGGCCATCCGCCGCCCCTGCTGATCAGGGACCACAGGGTGCTCGACCGCGCCCTCGAACGGCCGCCGCAGCCGCCCATCGGCACGCCCGCCTCGCTGGCCGCCGTGGAGTGGCGGGTGCACGAGGAGCAGTTGCGGCCGGGCGACCGGGTGCTGATGTACACCGACGGCGTCACCGAGCTGCGGACCCGGGACGGCGACGAGTTCGGCCTCGACCGGTTCGTGGACAGCATCATCCGGGCCACCGCGGCGGGCGAACCGGCGCCGGAGGCCCTGCGCCAGCTCATCCACTCCATCCTGGACCGGCAGGAGAACCAGCTGCGCGACGACGCGACCCTGCTGCTCCTGGAATGGCGTCCCTGACCCGTACGTGTGGTCCTCGCCAGGGTGGATAGACGGCCAGGCAACGGCAGGACACCGGCACACGCCGCGCAGTGAGGAGTACGGGCACATGGGCAACGAAGACGTCACGGGCGACGAGGTCTACCAGCCCGACGCGGCCGAGATCCGGGAGGACGACGGCATCCTCGACCCGGAGGACACCCTCGGCGACCAGGAGTCCGACCCCTACGACGAGGGCTGGGCACCGCCCGAGCGCCCCCTCGGCGCGACGCGTACCGGCACCACCGCAGAGGAGCAGCACGAGGGCGAGAGCCTCGCGGAACGGCTCTCCGAGGAGCGGCCCGACCCCGCGCTCCGCGTGCCAGACCCGGTCACGGAGGACGAGGACGACGGCGTCGGCGACACGGCGCGGGCCGACGCCGTCGTCCTCGCCACCGGCTACCGCGAGCGCCCCCTCGACCAGCTCCTCGCCGGACTCGACCCCTACATCCGCAAGGACTCCGCCGCCCGCCCCCGCGTCGACGAGCACTTCCGCCTCGGCCTCGACCCCTCCATCACCGGCAGCG
>NZ_JASKYR010000401.1:0-8689 GCF_041028215.1 Streptomyces flavofungini | reverse complement strand
GCGGGGAGCGAGCGGCACGGTAGCGGCGGGGCGAGCTGACCGGGCCGTCGGCGAGGCAGGGAGCCGCCACGCGAAAGGGAAGCGGCACCGCCCGCGAGACGGTGCCACCGCCCGGGCGGCATCAGTACCGGCCGAGGCAGCCGCACCGTCGTGCCCGACCGCCGCCGCGTCGGTGCTCAGAACAGGCTGAGCAGAGCCTCCGCCGCGTCCATTGGTTCTGTTTCGCCGTCGGGGAGGGGGAGTTCGAACCAGACTGTTTTGCCGCGGGGCGTTCTGCGGGAGCCCCAGGCCGCGCTGAGGAGGCCGACGAGCTGGAGGCCGCGGCCGCCCTCGTCCGTGTCGCGGGCACGGCGGCGCCGTGGCTGGACGAAGCCGCCGTCCCACACCTCGCAGACCAGCGTGCGGTCGAGGAGGAGGCGGAGGCGGATCTCGCCCTCGCCGTAGCGCAGGGCGTTGGTGACGAGCTCGCTGACGAGGAGCTCCGCCGTGTCGCAGAGCCGTTCGAGGTCCCAGTCCCGCAACTGGTCGCAGGCGAGTTCGCGGGCGCGGCCGACTGACTTGGGGTCGCGCGGCAGCGTCCAGTCGCCGACGTGCTCGGCGGGCAGCCCCTCGACGCGCGCCATAAGCAGCGCGATGTCGTCCTCGCCGTGGTGGGTGTCCAGGGTCGGGCGGGCGGGGCGTCACCGAGGGAGCGTACGAGCGCGTTGAGGCCCTCGTCGAGCGGATGGTCGCGGGACTCGACGAGGCCGTCGGTGTAGAGGGCGAGCAGCGCGCCCTCGGGGAGTTCGACCTCGACGTCCTCGAAGGGCTCGCCGCCGACGCCGAGCGGCATCCCCGGAGGCACGTCGAGCATGAGCGCGCGCTGGCCGGGCTCGCCCGGTTCACCGGGCTCGACGAGGACCGGCGGCAGATGCCCGGCATTGGCGAAGGTGCAGCGCCGGGTGACGGCGTCGTAGACGGCGTAGACGCAGGTGGCGAGGTAGACCTCGCCGAGGTCGGCGTCGGCGGACTTGCGCGCCGTACGCGTGGACCGCTGGGGCCCCGCCGGGTTGCCGAGGCCGCGGGCGATCTCGTCCAGGGCGGACAGGACCTCGGCGGGCTCGGTGTCGAGGAGCGCGAGGGTGCGCACGGCGGTGCGCAGCTCCCCCATGGCGACGGCGGCCCGCAGCCCGCGCCCCATGACGTCGCCGATGACGAGCGCGGTGCGGTGGCCCGGCAGCTCGATGACGTCGAACCAGTCGCCGCCGACCTCTGTCGCCGCGTTGCCCGGCAGATAGCGGCAGGCGATGTCGAGGCCGGACGCCTCGGGGTCGCCGGGCGGCAGCAGCGAGCGCTGGAGGATCAGCGCGCGCTCGTGCTCGCGGCGGTAGAGCCGGGCGTTGTCGATGCAGACGGCGGCGCGCGCCGCCAGTTCGACGGCGAGCGCCCGGTCCCGCTCGCCGAAGGGCTCGCTGCCCTTCGTACGGGAGAACTGGGCGAGGCCGACCACCGTGTCGTGGGCGACCATCGGCACGGCGAGCGTGGACTGGACGAGCCCGCCGGTGAGGCGGCTCGCCGATTCGTCGTCCTCGGCGGTGACGAGCCGGGGGCGGGCCGCGCGCAGGGCGTCGGCGCAGGGCGAGGTGAAGGCGAAGCGGTGCACGACACCGACGTCGAGGGGCGCGCTGCCGTCCGGGAACGGCGCGTCGGCGACAGCGCTCGCGAACGCGACCCGGCGCAGCTCAGCGCTGCCGTCGACGAGGCCGGGCGGCGCCTCGTCACCGTCGAGCAGCCCTTGGTACAGGTCGACGGAGGCGAGGTCGCAGAAGCCGGGGACGGTGACGTCGAGCAGCTCCCGGGCGGTGGTCTCCAGGTCGAGGGAGTTGCCGATGCGGGCGCCCGCCTCGTTCAGGAGGGCCAGGTTGCGGCGGGCGTGGGCGGCCTCGCGGGCGGCGGCGTGCCGCATCGTGACATCGGTGCCGAGGCCCGCGACGCCGATGGGGCGGCCGGCGCCGCTGTGCACGCGGTAGAGGTTGATCGACCAGTGCCTGCGGTCGCTGCTGCCCGGCGCGGGGCCGACGATCTGCATGTCCGTCACGGACTCGCCGGTCTCAAGGACCCGCTTCAGGGCGGCGGCCATGCGGTCGGCCTCGTGGCGCGGCAGGTAGTCGTGGACGGTGTGACCGCGGTGGTCGTCGGTGCCGCCGCCGAAGACGTCGGCGAAGCGGCGGTTGGCGCGCTGCACCTTCAGGTCGGTGCCGAACAGCAGGAAGCCGAACGGAGATTGGCCGAAAATGGCCTGCGAGGCGGCGAGGTCCGTCTCGATCTGCCGGAGGGCCCTGATGTCCACGACGATGCAGACGGCGGCCTTCTCGCCGTCCTCCGTCTCGGTCGGCATGACGTAGACCTCGGCGATGCCTTCGAGGCCGATTCCGTCGGGCCGCCGCTCGTCGGGCACGCGGAAGGGGACGACGCCCGTCCACTCCCGGCCGTCGAGGATCTCCGCCATCTTGCGGTGGCCGTCGGTGCGCAGTTCGGGCGCGACGAAGGCCTCGATGGGGTCCTTGCCCACGGCGTCCCGCGCGGCGACGCCGAAGAGCCGCTCGGCGCGTTCGCTCCACTGGTCGACGAGTCCGTCGGGGCCGATCGAGAACGAGGCGACCTTGATGTAGTCGTAGATCGAGCCGGGCGGGCTGCTCTGCCAGGTCTCGTCGACCGGCACGTCGGCGACCCCGTCGCGCTCGGCGGCCCCGGGCGGTCGGCCGGCCGTCGTACCGCCCGACGGTCCTTCGGCCCTCGCGTCGCCCGACGGCCCCTCGGGCTCCGTCGCCTTCGCTGGTATCTCGCTCACGCGAACCGTCCCCTCCAGCTCACCGCGTCCGGCACCGGTCACCGCATACGGCTGACCGCAGTATCCAGCACTACGGCACAGCGCCACACGGCGTTCACGATCACAGCACGGACTCGACTCTTTTTGGCCCGTGCCGCTCTTGTGCCCGACGCCTGTCGCACACTGCCAGTCTTCTAACCCGGCAGAGCCAGCTCGAACCACACCGTCTTCCCCGCCCTGCCCGTCCGGCCCGGCCGCGTCCCCCAGCTCCGCGCCGCGCGGGCCACGAGCTGGAGCCCGCGCCCGCCCTCGTCCTCGGGGCTCGCGGTGCGCGCCAGGGGCGGGTCGGGAAGCGGGTCGGACACCTCCACGAGCAGGGTGCCGATGGGACCCGCGGGGCGTACGAGGCGTACGCCGATCGGCCCCGACGCGTGGCACAGGGCGTTGGTCACCAGCTCACTGACGAGCAGTACGGTGATGTCGCCGAGGGGCGTCAGGTTCCAGTCGCCGAGCTGTGCGCGGACGACGGTGCGGGCCGTGCGGACGGCGCCGGGATCAGCGGGGAAGTCCCACTCGGCGCAGTCGCCTTTGGTGTCGATCACGCCGATCACTTCCAGACCAGGAGCAGGACCTGTCCGTTTTGTGGAGTCAAGGTGCCCATACCCGCATAATCGCCTCAATTACCACAAATGGGGCACTTGGGGGTACGGAGATCCCGGTTACGAGTGATCCGGCAGCGCCCGCGGGGCCCGGAGCGCCTTCACGGCGGGGACGTCGGCCGCCAGCCAGTCCACCGACCAGACCTCGTCGGGGGTGAGCCAGCGCAGCGCGTCGTGGTCCTCCAGGGGCTCCGGCACACCGGAGACAAGACGGGCCGCCCACACCCGCAGGACGTACCCCTTGGCGAGCGGCCACTCACCCGGGACCCGCTCCATGACCGCCGCTTCGACGCCCAGCTCCTCGCGGAGCTCGCGCACCAGCGCGTCCTCGCACCGCTCGCCCGGCTCGACCTTGCCGCCGGGCAGCTCCCAGCCGCCCGCCAGCTCCGGGGGCGCGCTGCGCCGCGCGGCGAGCAGGCGCCCTTCGTCGTACAGGGCAGCGCCCACCACGATGCGTTCGTCGTCCATGGTCAGGAGCTTAGGGGCCGCCGAGCTGACTCTCGGCGGCCGCCGCCTCAGCGCCCGCTGCCGTTCGTGCTCAGCTTCTCGATCCAGTAGAGCTGCTCGTGGCCGCGCTCGTCGAGGCTGTCCGCGATCCTCTGGGCCTCGGCCTTGGTCGCGAACCTGCCCACGCGATAGCGGTTGCCGTTGTCGTCCTGCCGTATCACGAGCCAGGGCAGCAGAACCGTCCCGTCGTTCATCGCGCCCCTCCGCTCGGCGCCTCCGGCGCGCGGAGCGCCTCGATCTCTAAGGAAACCGCAATCCGCATATGCCCGAGCCTACGCCCGACCTTTACTCAGCGGATACGCATTTGCACAAAGAGATACCCGGGAAGTGCGCAATCAGCCATGGGGCAGGTGGCGTCAACCGGACACCGGACACGCGCAGTTGCCCCGGGCGCCCGTCCGACGCCCGGGGGTGCCGCCACCCGGGAAGTCCGCCGCCCGGGAGGGCCGCGCCTACTTCACCGGCAAGTGGTACGCCACGCGATACCGGTCGGCGGGGACGACCACGTCCGCCGTCTCGACGGGGCGGCCCGAGGCGTAATACGTGCGCTGGACGACGAGGACGACATGGCCGGGGACACCGCCGAGCGTCGTCAGCTCCTCGGCGAGGCCGGGGCGGGCGCCGACTTCCTCCGCGACGTTGTCCACGACCACGTCGATGGCCGCCATCCGCTCGACCACTCCGCAGCCGCCGAGGGGGCCCTCCTCGGGGAGCATCACGGGGGTGCGGCCCGTGACGGCGAGGGGCTCCCAGGAGGTGGAGAGCATCATGACCTCGCCCGCGTCCCTGAAGACGTACTTCGTGCACATCACGCGCTCGCCCGCGCGGATGGCGAGCCGCTCCGCGATCGCGGCGCTCGCCTCCACCTGCTCGCTGCGGGACTCCCAGGTGCCGCGCACGCCGTCGGCGGCCTGCTCCTGGCGGAAGGGGGTCGAGCCGCCGTTCACCGCGCGATATCCCGTGCGGGCGATCTTGCGGGGGACGGGGCGCTCCCTGACATAGGTGCCCGAGCCCGAGCGGCCCTCGACCAGGCCCTCGGCCATCAGGACCTTGCGCGCCTCCAGCGCCACGGTGTCCGAGACGCCGTACTCCTCGCGGATTCTGGCCTGTGACGGGAGCCGGGTGTGCGGCGGCAGCGAGCCGTCGACAATCTTCTTGCGGAGATCACCCGCGACGCGCAGATACGCCGGTTGCTCACCGAAGGTCACTGGCCACTCCCAACAGGTTGACAGACAGCTACAGCCTGGCAACCGTGGGTTGTTGACTGCAACCCAAGGCCATGGAATCACTCGAAGTGATGATTTCTTGGTGCGCAGGTGTTTACGCAGGGCTGTTCCCCGGTTATGAAGAACGATTCAACGCAACAGAAAAACGTTTCTGTCCCCCCACGGCGACGACATACGTTGAGGGCCGATTCCACGGCCACGGGGGACGCACGGATGACGCACAACGGCGGCACCACGAGAGCGACCGGGACGACCGGGACGACCGGGACGCCCGGCGCGGCGGTCCGGGCCGTCAATCGGCTGACCTCGCGGTGGGCCACGACGCTGCCCGCCGACGGCGGTACCGCGTTCTCCGCCCCCGGCGTCTGGCCCCTCCTGGCCTTCCTCGCGGACGGCGCTGGCGGCGCGGCACGCGAGGAGCTGGCGGACGCGGTGGGGCTGCCCGCCTGCGAAGCCGCCGACGCGGCCCGCCGGTTGCTGTCCGCCATGAGCGCCATGCGCGGTGTGGACGCCGCGATCGGTCTGTGGACGCAGCGGACGCTGACCCTGCGGGACGCCTGGCTCGACGGCCTGCCGGTGGCGGCGCTCGGCGTGCTCACCGGAGACGCCGACGCGGACGCGGCGGCACTCGACGCCTGGGCCGCCGAGCGGACCGGCGGACAGATCCAGCGGCTGCCCGCCCGCCCGGACCAGGACACCGGGCTGGTGCTCGCCGGTGCGCTCGCCCTGCGCACCGACTGGTTCCGGCCCTTCGACGAGGGGGCGATGTGGCCGGAAGCGGGACCCTGGAAGGGCCGGGCCCTGAAAAGCCTGAGCCGCGTGAGTTCGCTCCTGGACCGCGTCGGCTTCACCGAGACGGCCGACGGGTGCGTGACCCGGCTGATGGTGCTCGGCGACACCGGGATCGACGTCCATCTCCTGCTCGGCGAGGAGGGCATGCCGCCGGGGCAGGTGCTCGGTGCGGGCGTCGGCATGCTGGCGCCCGGACTGGCGGTGACGTCCGGACCGCTCCTGCCGCTCGGCGATGTGGCACCCGGCCTCAGCGTGCGCAGGGAGCTCAACACGCGCCCGAGACCGCCCCGGTTGTACGCCACCACCGTGCCGTTCGCGCTGACCGCCGACCACGACCTGCTGGCGGAGCCCGAGTTGTTCGGGCTGGGCACGGCACGACGGCGGTCCGCGCAGCACTTCCCCGGGGTCTCCGCCGAGCCGCTGGCGATCAGTGGCGGACGGCAGACGACGACGGCGGCCTTCGGGGCGCTCGGGTTCCGGGCCGCCTCCGTCACCGCCCTCATGGGGATCGGGGCGGGCGTTCCCGAGCTGCGCTACCGCATCACCGAGGTGCACGCCACCTTCGACCGCCCCTTCGGCTTCCTCGCCGTCGAGCGCCGCTCACGGCTCGTCCTCGCGGCGGGCTGGGTCACCGACCCGGAGCCGTACCGCGAGGACGAGGAGTCCGACGACTCCGACGACGAGGAGGATTACGACGACGAGTATGACGAGGGCGGCTGATCAGGCCGTCGGCGTCAGAACTGGAGGCTCCAGGAGTCGATCTTCCCGGTGTCCTGCGCCGCGTTGTCGCTGACCCGCAGCTTCCACGTGCCGTTGGCCGTCTCCGAGGAGGCGTTCACCGTGTACGTGGTGTTGATGTTGTCGGTGCTGCCGCCGGTCCCGTAGCCCTTGAGCGTGTACGCCGTGCCGTCGGGGGCGACCAGCTGGACCTGGAGGTCGCCGATGTAGGTGTGCTGGATGGTCACCGGCACGCTGAGCGCGGCGGGAGCGTTGCCGTCGACGCCGGTCACGGCCACCGGGGACTCGGCCGTGGCGTTGTCCTGGATCGGGTAGTCGGTGTCGTTGGTGAACTTCTTGCCCGGCGGGGTCGTGGTGCCGCCCGTCACGTTCAGGAGGCGGTTGGGCGAGCCCGAGCCGGGGTTGCCGACGACGCCCGGGGAGGAGGCGTCGACCAGCGCGGCGGAGACCTGTGCCGGGGTCGACGACGGGTTGGCGCCCAGGTAGATCGCCGCCGCGCCCGCGACGTGCGGGGACGCCATCGACGTACCGGAGATGGAGTTGGTCGCCGAGTCGCTCGTGTTCCACGAGGAGGTGATCGAGGAACCGGGGGCGAAGAGGTCGAGGACGCTGCCGTAGTTGGAGTAGCTGGCCCTGGCGTCGGTGCTGGTCGTGGCGCCGACGGTGATGGCCTCGGTCACGCGTGCGGGTGACTTCGTCGACGCGTTGGTCGACTCGTTGCCCGCCGCGACGGCGTACGTGATGCCCGCGGCTATGGAGTTGCGCACGGCGGTGTCGAGGGCGCTGTCGGCGCCGCCGCCGAGCGACATGTTGGCGACGGCGGGCTTGACCGCGTTCTTGGTCACCCAGTCGATGCCCGCGACGACCTGTGCGGTGGTGCCCGAGCCCTGGTTGTTCAGGACGCGGACGCCGACGATCTTCGCCTTCTTGGCGACGCCGTGCAGGGTGCCCGCGACGGTGCCCGCGACGTGGGTGCCGTGGCCGTGGCCGTCCTGCGCGGTGTTGTCGTTGTCGATGGCGTCATAGCCGTAGGAGGCGCGCCCGCCGAAGTCGCTGTGGGTGATGCGGACGCCGGTGTCGATGACGTACGCCGTGACGCCCTCGCCCGCGGAGTCGGGGTAGGTGTACTTCTGGTCGAGCGGCAGCGCCTTCTGGTCGATGCGGTCCAGGCCCCAGGAGGGCGGGTTGTTCTGGGTCGCGGTGGCGGTGAACGTCCGGTTCTGGACGACCGCGTCGACCGCCGGGTCGGCGGCGAACTTCTTCGCCTCGGCCTCGCTGAGTTCGACCGCGTAGCCGTTGAGGGCCTTGTCGTAGGTCCGCTCGATCGTGGCGCCGTACCGCTTGGCGAGGGCCCTGCCCTCGGCGGAGCGGGCCTTGGGGGCGTGTTTGTCGAGGCTCACGATGTAGCTGTTCTTGATCACGCCGGGTGCTCCGGCGTTCTCGATCCTGCCTTCCGCGGCCGGCCGCGCGTTCGCCGGGAGGGCGGAGACGACTCCGAGGGTCAGGGCCGCGACCGCTGTCGCGCTGATCCCTGCCAGTCTTCGGCGGGGATGACGCATCACTGCCATCTGAGGGGTCCTCCTCAATAGGTGGTGCGTTGGTGGGGGAAGTGGTGCCGGTGGTGCCGACCGTTCCGGTCGTTCCGGTGGTGCCGACCGTTCCGGTGGTACCGGTGGTGCCGACCGTTCCGGTCGTTCCGGTGGTGCCGACCGTTCCGGTGGTACCGGTGGTGCCGACCGTGCCGGTAGTGCCGGTAGTGCCGGTGGGTGGGTCTAGTGGTGCCGGTGGTGCCGRYSGTGCCGRYCGTTCCRGTGGTGCCGACCGTKCCGRYCGTTCCGGCGGTACCGGTGGTGCCGACCGTGCCGGTAGTGCCGGTAGTGCCGGTGGGTGGGTCTAGTGGTGCCGGTGGTGCCGACCGTKCCGGTSGTKCCRGTGGTGCCGACCGTTCCGGTSGTACC
>NZ_JASKYR010000400.1:0-6691 GCF_041028215.1 Streptomyces flavofungini | reverse complement strand
CCGGTGGCCGGAGCCGTGGTGGAGCCGGTCGAGCTGACCGCGCCCTGGGCGGCGGGGCGGCTGGTGCTCGACGGGGCGCCCGGGGAGCGGATCGGCGACGCCACCGCGTACGACGACGTCCTCGCGAGCGCCCGGACCGCCTTCGCCGGAGTGCAGGCCGGGGTGTGCGCGGGGTCGCTGGCGCGGGCCGTCGCGCACACCAACCAGCGGGAGCAGTTCGGGCGCCCGCTCGCCGCCAGGCAGGCGGTGCAACTGCGGGCGGCGGACGCGTACATGGACACCGAGGCGATCCGGGTCACCGCCTATGAGGCGGCCTGGCGCAGGGACGCGGGCCTGCCGTACGCCGCGCACGCGCTGACCGCGGCCTGGTGGGCGTCGGAGGCGGGCAGGCGGGTCGTGCACGCGGGCCAGCACCTGCACGGCGGCACGGGCGCCGACCTGGACCATCCGGTGCACCGGCACTTCCTGTGGGGGCGGCAGCTGGACGCGTACCTGGGATGCGGCGGCGAGGTCCTGGAAGAGCTGGGCGCGCTGCTGGCCGCCACCGACGAGAGGGAGGACGCATGAGGCCGGGTGAGGAGCTGCCGCCGCTCGACGTGCCCATCACCCGCACGCTGATCGTCGCCGGGGCCATCGCGTCCCGCGACTACCAGGACGTGCACCACGACGCGGAGCTGGCGCGGGCGAAGGGCTCGCCGGACATCTTCATGAACATCCTGACCACCAACGGACTCGTCGGCCGGTACATCACCGACCACTTCGGCCCCACGGCGGTGCTGCGCAAGGTGGCGATCCGGCTCGGCGCGCCCAACTACCCGGGCGACACCATGGTCCTGACCGGCGCCGTCACACACGTCGACACGGCACCCGGCGGCGAGACGGCCACCGTCGAAGTCGTCGGCGCCAACGGCATCGGCACACACGTCACCGGCACCGTGACCGTGACCGTTCCGGCGGGAGGCGCCGCATGAGTCTCCGTACGCGCGACAGCCTCGGCGGGCGGGCGGCGATCGCCGGGATCGGCGCGACGGAGTTCTCCAAGGACTCCGGGCGCAGCGAGCTGCAGCTGGCGGTGGAGGCGGTGCGGGCGGCGCTCGACGACGCCGGGCTCACCCCCGCCGACGTCGACGGCATGGTCACCTTCACGATGGACACCAGCCCCGAGATCACGGTGGCCCAGGCGGTGGGCGCCGGGGAGCTGTCGTTCTTCTCCCGTATCCACTACGGCGGCGGCGCGGCCTGCGCCACCGTCCAGCAGGCGGCGCTCGCGGTGGCGTCGGGCGTGGCCGAAGTCGTGGTCTGCTACCGCGCGTTCAACGAGCGCTCGGGGCGGCGGTTCGGCTCGGGGGTGCAGCGGCGGGAGCCGTCCGCCGAGGGGGCCGCGCTCGGCTGGGCGCTGCCGTTCGGCCTGCTGACCCCCGCCTCCTGGGTGGCGATGGCGGCCCAGCGCTACCTCCACGCGTACGGGCTCACGCCGGACGCGCTCGGGCCCGTGGCGGTGACGGACCGGAAGTACGCGGCCACCAACCCGGCGGCGTACTTCCACGGGCAGCCGATCACCCTCGCCGACCACGCCGCCTCCCGCTGGATCGTCGAGCCCCTGCGGCTCCTGGACTGCTGCCAGGAGACCGACGGCGGCCAGGCGATCGTGGTGACCAGCGCCGAGCGGGCCCGCGATCTGCCGCACCCTCCCGCCGTGATCGTGGCGGCGGCCCAGGGCGCGGGCCGGGCGCAGGAGCAGATGACCAGCTTCTACCGCGACGACCTGACCGGTCTGCCGGAGATGGGCGTGGTGGCGTCCCAGCTCTGGCGCACCTCGGGGCTCGGCCCGGCCGACATCGACGTGGGCATCCTCTACGACCACTTCACCCCCTTCGTACTCATGCAGCTCGAAGAGTTCGGCTTCTGCGGGCCGGGGGAGGCGACGGGGTTCGTGGCGGCGGAGCGGCTGCCGCTGAACACCCATGGCGGCCAGCTCGGCGAGGCGTACCTGCACGGGATGAACGGCATCGCCGAGGCCGTCCGGCAGGTGCGCGGCACATCCGTGAACCAGATACAAGGTGCCGCGCGCACGTTGGTCACGGCGGGCACCGGTGTCCCCACATCGGGGCTGATATTGGGGTCGGACGGCTGAACGCGCGCGTGTCCTCGGGCCGCGGCGGGGCCCGGGCCGTTCACTCGGCGTATGCGTCTCCGAAAAATGATCATTGGACTTGTCCTGGTCCTGGCCACGATGTCCCTCGCCATGACCGCCTCCCCGCAGCGCGCCGAGGCCGCCCCCGCCGACGGCGGTGCGTCGGCCCCCGGCAAGGCCAAGGCGGCCACCTTCCGCGGCTACGCCTTCGACACCTGCATCGCGCCGTCCGCCGACACCATGCGGCGCTGGAAGAGCTCCAAGTACCGCGCCGTCGGCGTCTACTACGCGGGCCGCGGCCGGGCCTGCAAGAACCAGCCGAACCTGAGCGCGAGCTGGATGCGCGCGGTGACCGCCAACGGCTGGCGGGTGCTCCCGGTGTACGTGGGCTCGCAGTCGCCCTGTGTCGCCGCGAAGAACAAGAAGGGGGTGCCCATCGGCAAGCACCCGAAGACCCAGGGCAAGCAGGAGGGCCGCGACGCGGTCAGCAGGGCCAAGGCCTTCGGCATCAGGGCGGGCAGCCCGCTCTACCTGGACATGGAGGCGTACTCCTACAAGAAGACGGCGTGCGCCAGCACCACGCTCTCCTTCATCCAGGCCTGGAACCGCGCGGTGCGCGCGAGCGGCTACCTCCCCGGCTTCTACAGCAGCGCCGACTCCGGCGTGCGCCACCTGGATCTCGCGCGGCGCGCGGGCAAGAAGGACCTGCCGTCGGTGATGTGGTTCGCCCGCTGGCACACCAAGCCGCGCCTGTACGGGGAGCCCGCCATCGGCGAGAGCGCCTGGCGGCCCGCGCGGCGCATCCACCAGTACGCCGGTGACGTCAAGGAGCGGCACGGCGGGCGCACGCTGGTGATCGACCGCAACCTGATGCACGCCCCGGTGGCGCGCTTCCGGTAGCCGTCGGCGCCCGCCCGGCGCCCGCGCGCCGGGGCGGCTCTCAGGGGTGAACCCTCAGGGCGTGCTCCGCCTCCTCCACCTGTAGGAGGTGGGGCAGGCACCATTCGTACAACCTGAGGCGGACACCGCTTCGGGACCTGGGGCCGATCCGCAGAAGTAGGGGGCGCTTCTAGCGTGGAGCCATGACCGCATCCATGGTGTCCGTGTGCACCAGCGCATCGAAGGCCGCGACGCGGGGCACGGGTCCGACGCGGGCCGCCGGGCCCTTCGCGTACCCGTCGTTCGCGTCCTATGTAAGGGCCCGACAGCCCGTACTGCTGCGCACCGCCCGCTCGCTGACCGCGAACCCGAGCGATGCCGAGGACCTGCTGCAGACCGCGCTGACCAAGACGTACGTGGCGTGGGACCGGATCGAGGACCACCGCGCGCTCGACGGCTATGTGCGCCGCGCCCTGCTGAACACGCGCACGTCGCAGTGGCGCAAGCGCAAGGTCGACGAGTTCGCGTGCGACGAGCTGCCGGAGCCCGATGTGGCACCGGCCGGGGACCCCGCCGAGCAGCAGGTGCTCCGCGACGCGATGTGGCGCGCGATCATGAAGCTGCCCGCCCGGCAGCGCGCGATGGTCGTCCTCAGGTACTACGAGGACCTCAGCGAGGTCCAGACCGCCGAGGTGCTCGGCGTCTCCGTCGGCACGGTGAAGAGCGCGGTGTCGCGCGCCCTGGGCAAGCTGCGCGAGGACCCGGAGCTCACCCCGGTCCGCTGACCGCGACCCAGGGTGACACGACTGATGATCGATCATCCCCGGTAGTAGTGACATACCGCCTGGTATGCGCGCAGAATCAGGCGCGAACCCTACTGCCGCGTAGGCGATGCCGCCCCAGGAGGACGCCGTGCTGAGCACGATGCAGGACGTACCGCTGACCGTCACCCGCATCCTCCGTCACGGGTCGACCGTGCACGGGACGTCCCAGGTCATCACCTGGACCGGCGACGGCGCCCCGCAGCGCCGCAGCTTCCGCGAGATAGGCGAACGCGCCGCCCGGCTCGCCCACGCCCTCCGCGACGACCTCGGCGTCACGGACGACGAACGCGTGGCCACCTTCATGTGGAACAACGCCGAGCACGTCGAGGCCTACTACGCGGTGCCCTGCATGGGCGCCATCCTGCACACCCTGAACCTGCGGCTGCCCGCCGAGCAGCTCACCTGGATCGTCGACCACGCGGCCGACCGCGTCATCATCGTCAACGGCTCCCTCCTCGGCCTCCTGGCCCCGCTGCTCCCCCGGATGCCCGGCGTCGAGCACATCGTGGTCTCCGGCCCCGGCGACCGCTCCCTCCTGGCCGACGCCCCCGTACGGGTCCACGAGTACGAGGAACTCCTCGCGGACAAGCCCGCCGTCTACGACTGGCCCGAGCTGGACGAGCGCGCCGCGGCGGCCATGTGCTACACCTCCGGCACCACCGGGGACCCCAAGGGCGTCGTCTACTCCCACCGCTCCATCTACCTGCACTCCATGCAGGTCAACATGACCCAGTCGATGGGCCTCTCCGACGCCGACACCTCCCTCGTCGTCGTCCCGCAGTTCCACGTCAACGCCTGGGGGCTGCCGCACGCCACCCTCATGACCGGCGTGAACATGCTGATGCCGGACCGCTTCCTCCAGCCCGCCCCGCTCGCCGAGATGATCGAGTCCGAGCGGCCCACGCACGCCGCCGCCGTGCCCACCATCTGGCAGGGCCTCTTGGCCGAGCTCACCGCCAAGCCGCGTGACGTCAGCTCGCTCGGCCAGGTCACCATCGGCGGCTCGGCCTGCCCGCCCTCCCTGATGGAGGCCTTCGACCGCCTCGGCATGCGCGTCTGCCACGCCTGGGGGATGACGGAGACCTCACCGCTGGGCACCGTCGCCCGGCCGCCCGCCCACGCCATCGACACCGAGGAGGAGTTCGGCTACCGGCTCACCCAGGGCCGCTTCCCCGCCTCCGTCGAGGCCCGCCTGGTCGGCCCCGGCGGCGAGCACCTGCCCTGGGACGGCGAGTCGGCCGGCGAGCTGGAGGTGCGCGGCCCCTGGATCGCGGGTGCCTACTACGGCGGCGCGGGCGGCGAGATCCTGCGCCCCGAGGACAAGTTCAGCGAGGACGGCTGGCTCAAGACCGGCGACGTCGGCGTGATCAGCCCCGACGGCTTCCTCACCCTGACCGACCGGGCCAAGGACGTCATCAAGTCCGGCGGCGAGTGGATCTCCTCGGTCGAGCTGGAGAACGCCCTGATGGCCCACCCCGATGTCGCGGAGGCCGCCGTGGTGGCCGTCCCCGACGACAAGTGGGGCGAGCGCCCCCTCGCCACGGTCGTCCTGAAGGAGGACGCCACCGCCGACTACACCGCCCTCCGCGACTTCCTCGCGGGCAGCGTCGCCAAGTGGCAGCTCCCCGAGCGCTGGGCGATCATCACCGCGGTCCCCAAGACCAGCGTCGGCAAGTTCGACAAGAAGGTCCTGCGCAGGCAGTACGCCGAGGGGGAACTGGACGTCACCCGGCTCTGACCCCGTGAGCCCGGACTGAGCCACGCGCCGACCGCGTGGCTCAGTTCGTGCCGATCTTCGCCAGCAGGTCCACGATGCGGCCCTGCACCTCGGCGCTGGTCGAGCGCTCCGCCAGGAAGAGCACCGTCTCACCGGCCGCGAGCCGGGGCAGCTCCGTCTCGTCGACGGCGGCGGTGTAGACGACCAGCGGAGTGCGGTTCAACTGCCCGTTCGCCCGCAGCCAGTCGATGATCCCCGCCCTGCGGCGGCGCACCTGGTGCAGGTCCATCACCACGAGGTTCGGCCGCATCTGCGCCGCGAGCGTCACCGCGTCCGCGTCGCTCTCGGCCCGCGCCACCTGCATGCCGCGCCGCTCCAGCGTGGCGGTCAGGGCGAGCGCGATCTCCTCGTGCTCCTCGATGAGCAGGACCCGCGGCGGGTGCTGCTCGCTGTCGCGCGGCGCGAGGGCCTTCAGGAGTACGGCCGGGTCGGCGCCGTACGCCGCCTCGCGCGTCGCCTGGCCGAGCCCCGCCGTCACCAGCACGGGCACCTCGGCGGCGACCGCCGCCTGCCGCAGCGACTGAAGCGCCGTGCGGGTGATCGGGCCGGTCAGCGGGTCCACGAACAGGGCCGCGGGGAACGCCGCGATCTGCGCGTCGACCTCCTCGCGCGAGTGCACGATCACGGGACGGTAGCCCCGGTCGCTGAGCGCCTGCTGGGTGGTGACGTCGGGCGCGGGCCACACCAGGAGGCGGCGCGGGTTGTCCAGCGGCTCGGGCGGCAGTTCGTCGTCCATCGGCTGCGGCTGCGGCCGGTTGGAGACCTCCACCGCGCCACCGGGGCCGTCCAGCGGCTCCGGGCCCTCGTCGGCGTCCTCGTCCGGGGCGCCGATCGCGTACGAACGTCCCGCGCCCTCCGACGCGGACGAGATACGGGACTGGGGCAGCGCCGGGCCGTGCGGGTGCGCCTGTGACGGTGCCTGTGTCGGTGCCTGTGACGGAGGGTGCGGCTGCGGGKGCGGGCGCGCCGAGGCGTCAGGGCGCTCGTCGGCCGCGGGGTCCGGAGGCGTGCCCAGCCTGCGCCGACGCCCCGAGGGGGCCACCGCGGCGCCCTCGGGGCGTCGGCGCAGGCTGGGCA
>NZ_JASKYR010000040.1:0-20834 GCF_041028215.1 Streptomyces flavofungini | reverse complement strand
GGCCGGACCGCTCCCGGCGTCCTAGTCGACCTTGATCTGGTCGTACACCGGCACGCTGAACTGGTTCAGCGAGACGTCGGAGACCTTGTCCGAGTAGCCCGCGCTGCCGTTCTGGTACCAGAGCGGGATGTTCGGCATGTCCTTGGCGAGGACCTTCTCGGCGTCCTGGAACTTGCCCACGGCCTTGCCGGTGTCGGTCTCCCCGTTGGCCTCGTTGATCAGCTTGTCGAACTCGTCGTCGCTGTACTTGCCGTCGTTGGACGAGGCGTCGGTGTAGTAGTTCGGCTCCAGGAAGTTCTGGATCAGCGGGTAGTCCATCTGCCAGCCCGACCGCCAGGCGCCGTCGATCTCCTGCTTGGAGGCCTTGCTGCGGAAGTCGGCGAAGGTGCCGACGGGGTTGCCGACACAGGCCTTGTCCTTGCCGAGCGCCTTGTTGATGGAGTTGCAGACGGCGTCGACCCACTCCTTGTGGGAGCCGGTGTCCGCGTTGTACGTGACCTTGAGCTGGCCGCCGGGGATGCCGCCGCCCTCCTGGACGAGCTTCTTGGCCCGGTCGGCGTCGTACTCGCAGGCGTCGCCGCAGAGGCCCTTCTTGTAGCCGCCGTCCTCCCCGAGGACCGGCGAGGTCCAGTCGGAGGCGGGCGTGCGCGTCTTCTGGAAGATCGTCTCGGTGATCTGCTCGCGGTTGATCGCCATGGAGAGCCCGCGGCGGACCTTCTCCATGCCCGGCTTGTTCCACTTCTTGTCGTAGAAGGGGAAGGCGAGGGTCTGGATGATGCCCGCGGGGGTGTTGATGTAGCGGTCGCCGAGGTCGTTCTTGGCGTTCTTGAGCTGGGAGGCCGGGACGTCGTCGACGAGGTCGAGGTTGCCCGCCATGAGGTCGGTGTAGGCGGTGTTGTTGTCGGTGTAGACCTTCATGTCCACACCGCCGTTCTGCGCCTTGTCGTCCCCGGGGTACCCGTCCCACTTGCGCAGGGACATCTTGGAGCCCTTGGTGTACGAGTCGACCTTGTAGGGCCCGTTGCCGACCGGCTTGGAGAGCCAGGCCTGGTGGTCGTCGTAGAACGCCTTGGGCAGCGGCGCGAAGGCCGGGTAGCCGAGGGTGTCGGGCCAGGTGGAGAACTTCTGGGTGAGCTTGACGGTGAACGTCTGGTCGTCCTTGACCTTCAGCCCGGACAAGGTCTTGGCGCTCGGGTCCCCCTTCTCGGGGTGGACCTTGTCGTACCCCTCGATGTAGCCGAAGAAGTACGCGTTCTTCTGGTTGTTCTCCAGGTTCGCCCCGTAGTTCCAGGCGTCCACGAAGGACTTGGCGGTGACCTTCTCGCCGTCGCTGAACTTCCAGTTGTCCTTGATCTTGACCGTGAAGTTCTGCGCGTCGTCGGTGTCGATCGACTCGGCGATCATGTCCTCGGCCTTGCCGGACTTCGGGTCGTACCGCTTGAGACCCCGGAAGATCATGTCGAGGATCTTGCCGCCCTGCACCTCGTTGGTGTTGGCGGGCTCCAGCGGGTTCTGCGGGTCGCCCCAGGAGGAGCTGACGATCCCGGAGCCGTCGCCGTCACCGCCGCCGCTCCCCCCGCCGCCGCAGGCCGTGGCGGCGAGGGCGACGGTCACCGCACATGCGGCCCACTTGGCGTGCGTGGCTCCACGCATGGAGTCCTCCTGTCTGGCTCTTTCCGGCTGCCTGGCTCGGTTCTGGCGTTACGTACCGCCAAATATCGCCGCAGCTCGGAAGAACCGCACATTTACCCCACCCGTACGAGTCCCAGCTCCTCCGGATGTACGTATTCCGAGACACTCGCGCCCGTATATCGAACTCATTGCCCGGCTTATCCGGTGAAGCCACGAGTTGTCCATCACGCTTGATTACGCCCAGGTAATGATAAGGGCTTTATAAGGTAAAGCTATGGTCAAGGATCCCAAGAGCCATCCAAAGCGGCTGAAGATTCATTGACCGCGCGGGAAACCCCTTGCGACAGTCCGCCTAGCCCGTAGGTGCTGCTCGTCCTGCGGAATCCTGATGACCCCTCCGGGCCTGGAGCGTTATGACCTCGCCAACTCCCGCCGCTGCCGCCACGCTTGAACCGACGGACAAAACCGGCATCCCCGCTACGCCCAACGACCAGGGGAGCAAGGGGCGTTCGCCGGGGCGGCTTGCCTGGACTCGGTTCAAGCGGGACAAGACCGGCGTAGTCGCCGCCTGCGTGGTCATCTTCTTCTTTGTGATCGCTCTGTGCGCGCCGTTGATCGCGAAGCTCTACGGGAAGGACCCGTACACGACGTACGGGGTGGACGACCCGTCTCTGCTCAACGAGTTCAGCTTTCCCGTCAAGCCGAACGGCGGCATCGACGGGGACTTCTGGTTCGGCATCGAGCCGAGCCTCGGACGGGACGTCTTCACCTTCCTCCTCTACGGCATGCGCAACTCGCTGCTGATCGCCGGGGCGACGACGCTCCTCGTCACCTTCTTCGGGATCGTCATCGGCATCACCGCCGGCTACCTCGGAGGCAAGACCGACTACTTCATCGGCCGGGTCATCGACATCCTGCTGGCGTTCCCCTCCACCCTCTTCTTCATCGCCTTCTGGCCGGTGATGATCTCGATCCTCGTCTCGCCCGAGGAGAACACCCCGGTCTGGCTGACGGTCGTCAGCCTCATCACGGTGATGACCGCCTTCGGCTGGGCATCCATCGCCCGCCTGCTGCGCGGTGAGGTACTCGCGCTGCGTGAGCGCGAATTCGTGGAAGCGGCCAAGGTCACCGGCGCCTCACCGATCCGGATCATCTTCAAGGAACTGCTCCCCAACCTGTGGACGCCGATCCTCATCCAGTCGACGCTCGCGCTCCCCGCCTTCGTCACCGCCGAGGCCGGGCTGGCCTTCCTCGGCGTGGGCCTGAGCGACCCGACGCCGGACTGGGGCGTGATGATCCAGAACGGCTCCAAGTACTACCAGGACGACATCACCTTCATGCTCTTCCCGGGCCTGTCCATGGTGATCTTCGTCGTCGCCTTCAACCTCCTCGGCGACTCCGTACGCGACGCGCTCGACCCCAAGACCAAGCGCTGACACTCCCCGATCCGGCCGGGCGACGGGGCCCATCGCCGGAAGCACCGCCGTCTCTTCACCGAACTCAGGCAGGAAGCCATGTCCTTCTCACGCAGAAACTTCATCATCGCCACGTCTGTCGCAGCCGGCGGATCCATGGTCCTGTCCGCGTGCAGCAGCGGCGGGGGAGGCGGCGGCGACAAGGGCCCCGCGGGTGCCAAGGAGTACACGGGCGCCTCGGTCACCGTTGGCACCGCCGATGACTCCCAGGGCCCGGCCCCCGAGGTCAAGGGCGCCCGCAAGGGCGGCACCATATATGGTGTCTCGCCCGACGACCTCTCCCACCTGGACCCGCAGCGCATCTACTACGCGCTCAACTCCACCGGCGCCATGCTCTACGCGCGATGCCTCACCGGCTACAAGACGGCTGAGGACGGCTCGCAGAAGCTGGTCGGCGACCTCGCCACGGACACCGGAAAGATGTCCGACGGCGGCAAGACCTGGACCTTCACGTTGAAGGACGGTCTGAAGTGGGAGGACGGCAGCGAACTGACCGTGGAGGATGTGCGCCACGGCTTCGAGCGCTCCTGGGCCAAGTTCATCACCGAAGGCGCCACCTACGCGCAGATCGCCCTCACCGGCAAGGACGACTGGCGCAAGGAGTACGAGGGCCCCTACGGCGGCAAGCACCTCGACTCCATCAAGATCGACAAGGCCAAGAAGACCATCTCGTTCCACCTGGCCCAGCCGCGCTCCGACTTCAACTTCACTCTGGCGATGCACTCCTACGCCGCCACCCCGGTGAAGATGGACACCAAGGAGAAGTACGACAAGAAGCCGGTCTCCTGCGGCCCGTACCGGCTCAAGCACCGCTCCATCGACAAGTCGATGACCTGGGTGCGCAACAAGCACTGGGACGCGAAGACCGACCCGATCCGCAACGCCTACCCGGACACGCACGAGTTCGAGTTCGGCACCGAGGGTCTCGACCTCGCGGACCGCCTTATCGCGGACCAGGGCAAGGACCAGTACACGATCACCATTTACAACAACGTGCCCGCCGAGCGGATGCAGAAGGTCCTCACAGACCCGGACCTGAAGAAGCGCAGCTTCAACGGCCTGCTCACCGGCGTCTACTACTACGCCATCAACACCAAGCGCGTCACCGACCTCGACGTGCGCAAGGCGCTCATCCACGCCTGGCCGCTGGAGCAGATCCGCAAGATCTACGGTGGCCAGAACTCCGGCGACTACGCCACCACGATCCTCAGCCCCGACATCCAGGGCCGTGAGAAGTACGACCTCTACGGCAAGCTCAAGAAGCCGCAGGGCGACCCCGAGGCCGCGAAGAAGCTGCTCAAGAAGGCCGGCAAGCTCGGCATGAAGGTCGTCTACGCCTTCCCGAAGAGCCCGACGTACGACAAGACCAAGGTCGTCATCGAGGCCGCGCTCAAGAAGGCGGGCTTCGACCCGGTCATCAAGCCGATTGACTCCACGTCGTACTACGACCAGGCCCAGCAGGTCGACAACAACTTCGACGTGATGTGGTTCGGCTGGTCCCCCGACTGGCCGACCGGCTACACGCTGCTTCAGCCGCTGTTCGACGGCACCACCATCGGCAACGGCTCGAACAACGTCTCGCAGCTGAACGTCGACTGGGTCACCGCGGCCATCAAGAAGAACGTGAAGCTCTCCGACCCTGACGCCGCCAACAAGGCTTGGGCCGAGCTGGACAAGCAGATCATGGAGAAGGAGGCGCCGATCATTCCCGAGATGTACCAGCGCCGCTTCTACCTGCACGGTTCGAAGGTCGGCGGGGCACAGTTCGACCCGCAGTTCTCCGCGACCCTGATCAACAAGGTGTACGTCAAGGCCTGACGCCCGGCCTCCGCGGCGGGGCGGCCGAACCGGTCGCCCCGCCCCCGCTCCCCCCGTCGGCATCCGTCAGGAAACCTCCGCCATGCTCCGCTTTCTCCTCCGCCGCACCGTCGGCGGCGCGGTGATTCTGCTGATCATCAGCGCCTTCGTCTTCCTCCTCTTCTACGCCGCCCCGCGCGACCCGGCGCGTCTGGCCTGCGGCAAGGTCTGTACCCCCGAGACACTGGCGCTGGTGCAGAAGAACCTGGGGATCGCCGACCCGCTCCCAGTGCAGTACTGGCACTGGTTCGAAGGCCTCTTCGTGGGCCGCGACTACGCGACGTTCGGAAACTGCCCCGCTCCCTGCCTCGGCTACTCGTTCCGCAACAGTGAGCCCGTCCTCGGCACCATCCTGGACCGCTTCCCGACCACCGTCTCGCTCTCGCTGGGCAGCGCCGCCGTCTTCGTCGTCTTCGGTGTCGGCACCGGAATGCTCGCCGCGGTCAAGCAAGGCAAGGCTCTGGACAAGATCGCGTCGTCCGCGTCCCTGATCGGGTCCTCGCTGCAGATCTACATCGTCGGCGTCTTCGCCATCTACCTCTTCACCAATCAGCTCGGCTGGCTGGAGCGGCCTTCGTACACGCCGTTCACGGACGACCCCGGGGCCTGGTTCGCCGGACTCCTGCTGCCATGGATCGTCCTCTCTGTCATCTTCACGGCCAACTACACCCGTATGACGCGCTCACAGCTCGTTGAGACGCTCAGCGAGGACTACGTCCGCACCGCGAAGGCCAAGGGCCTCTCGGCCCGTACGGTCTTCTTCCGGTTCGCCTGGCGCGGTGCCATGGGCCCGATCGTGACCATCTTCGGTCTCGACCTCGGTGTGCTCTTCGGCGGCGCGATCATCACCGAGAAGACGTTCAATCTGCACGGCATCGGCGAACTCTCGGTCAAGGCCGTGAGCACCAGCGACCTGCCGATGCTGCTCGGCGTCGTCCTGGTCGCCGCCGCGGCGATTCTCATCTTCAACATCATCGTCGACGCGGTGTACGCCCTCATCGACCCGCGCGTGCGCCTCGCCTAGGAGCCGGACCCATGAGCACCCCCTTCCTCTCCGTACGCGATCTGCGCGTCCACTTCTCCACCGAGGACGGCATGGTCAAGGCCGTGGACGGCCTCGACTTCGAGCTGGAGAAGGGCAAGACCCTCGGCATCGTGGGCGAGTCCGGCTCCGGCAAGTCGGTGACCAACCTCGCCATCCTGGGCCTGCACCACAAGGACAGCACCGCGATCGACGGCGAGATCCTGCTCGACGGGCAGGAGCTCCTCACCGCCACCGAGCGGGAGCTGGAGAAGCTGCGCGGCAACAAGATGGCGATGATCTTCCAGGACGCCCTGGCCTCGCTGTCGCCGTACCACACCATCGGGCGGCAGATCGGCGAGACGTACCGCAAGCACACCGGCGCCTCCAAGAAGGAGGCGCGGGCGCGGGCGGTCGAGATGCTGACGAAGGTCGGCATCCCGCAGCCCGATCTGCGTGTGGACGACTATCCGCACCAGTTCTCCGGCGGTATGCGCCAGCGCGCGATGATCGCGATGTCGCTCGTCTGCAACCCGGCGCTGCTGATCGCCGACGAGCCGACGACGGCCCTCGACGTGACGGTCCAGGCCCAGATCATGGACCTCCTGAAGGACCTGCAGCAGGAGTTCGGCACGGCGATCATCTTCATCACCCACGACCTCGGCGTGATCGCCGACATCGCGGACGACGTCCTGGTGATGTACGGCGGGCGGTGCGTGGAGCGCGGGACGAAGAAGGAGGTGCTGCGGGCGCCGCAGCACCCGTACACCTGGGGTCTGCTGGGGTCGATGCCGTCCCTGGAGGGACCGGTGGACGTCCCCCTCTCCCCCATCCCCGGCACGCCGCCGAGCCTTCTGAACCCGCCCTCCGGCTGCCGCTTCCACCCGCGGTGCGCGTTCACCGAGCAGGTCGGGGGCGGGCGCTGCTCGGGCGAGCTGCCGCTCCTTGGGATCAGCGAGGGCCGGGGCGCCGCCTGCCACCTCACCGATGAGCAACGGTCGGAGTACTTCGCGGACTTCGCGGGCTCACGAACCGACTGACGACCGAACGAGACGGGACCGACCACCATGAGCAGCACCACACCCCCTCCTCTCCTGGACGTCAGCGGGCTGACCAAGCACTTCCCCGTCATGGGCGGCTTCCCGTTCAAGCGGAGGATCGGCGCCGTGCAGGCCGTCGACGGCCTGGACTTCACCGTGGCCGAGGGCGAGAGCCTGGGCCTGGTCGGCGAGTCCGGCTGCGGCAAGTCGACGACGGGCCGCCTGATCACGCGGCTCCTGGAGCCGACCGGCGGGAAGATCTCCTACCGCGGGCAGGACATCACCCACGCCTCGCGCAAGCAGCTCGCGCCGGTCCGCTCGGAGATCCAGATGATCTTCCAGGACCCGTACGCGTCGCTGAACCCGCGGCAGACGGTCGGCAAGATCATCTCGGGGCCGATGGAGGTCAACGGCATCAACCCCGCGGGCGGCCGCGAGGCCCGCGTCCGTGAGCTCCTGGAGACGGTCGGCCTCAACCCCGAGCACTTCAACCGCTTCCCGCACGAGTTCTCCGGCGGCCAGCGGCAGCGCATCGGCGTGGCGCGGGCGCTCGCCCTGGAGCCGAAGCTGATCGTGGCGGACGAGCCGGTCTCGGCGCTGGACGTCTCGATCCAGGCGCAGGTGGTGAACCTGCTCCAGAAGCTCCAGAAGGACCTGGGCATCGCGTTCCTCTTCATCGCCCACGACCTGGCGGTGGTCCGGCACTTCTCGCAGCGGGTCGCCGTCATGTACCTGGGCCGGATCGTGGAGATCGCGGACCGCGAGGACCTGTACGGGAACCCGCGCCACCCGTACACCAAGGCGCTCCTGTCGGCCGTCCCCGAGGCGACGGCGGACGACGTCCCGCGCCGCGAGCGCATCCTGCTCACGGGCGACGTCCCCTCCCCGGTGAACCCCCCGTCGGGCTGCCGCTTCCGCACCCGCTGCTGGAAGGCCACGGACAAGTGCGCCTCGGAGGACCCGGCGCTGATACAGGTGGACGGCAACCGGCAGGGCCACCTGACGGCCTGCCACTACCCGGAGACCCCGACCGCCCTCGCGGTCCCCACGGCCCGCAAGTCCCTCTAGCCGCCCCAGATCCCTCTGGAACCGCCCCGCCCTCCCCCTTGACCCGAGCTGGGCGGGACGGTTCCGGGGCCCGCGTACGGACTGTGAGCCGCTACGGCCCCGCCTGTCTTGGCTACGCTCCCGACATGGGCTACGCCAAGATGCGCGCGATCGCCGAGGAGCTCGGAGCCTATGCCGAGCGCCTTGCGGGGGCTTGGAACGTGGAGATCGGGCCGTCGGGCCCGATGCTGGTCATGATGTGCCCCTCGAAGCGACGCGAGGGCACGGTGCGGCGCATCTGCAAGCAGTTGGACGAGCAGCTCCTCGCCACCCGCCCCGGATACATCTGTGCGAACGGCCCCGAGATCGAGCACCCCGCGATCGGCCGGATGCGCGAGATCGTGTCCCCGTCCAACCCGAGCAACGACTACGGCGAGAGACTCTCGGAGTACCCGGCCATGGGCATCGGCCACTGCCTGAACGGCACCTCGTCGCCGAAGATGTACGGCTCCTCGGCCCCTGGACGCTGGAGACCGGCGCGTTCCGGCGCTACGGGAAGGCCGGTGACACCGGGGACTGAGGGACGGCCTCGTCCCCCGCCAACCGCGCATGCAACTCCACGTCGAACCGTTCGGCGCCATACCGCAGCTTCTCGCGCTGCAGGCCCTCCACCGTGTAGCCCGCCGCCCGGGCCACCGCGCACGACGACGGGTTGTCGGTGCGGTGGCCCAGTTCCAGGCGGTGGAGGTGGAGAGTCGTGAAGGCCCAGGCCGTGAGGGAGCGGAGGGCCGTCGTGGCGGTGCCCTTGCCGCGGGACTCGGCGCGGGTCCAGTAGGAGACCCAGCCCGTGCCGTGGGTCAGGTTCACCGCGCTCAGGGCCACGTTGCCGAGGGGGACGTCCGACTCGTCCGCCACCGCGAAGGCGTAGGCCGAGCCGGTCTCGTGCTCCGCCGTGCGGCGTTCGATCCAGCGGGAGGCCGCGGCCAGGGAATCGACCGGGTGGTCCGCCTGACGGGACATCTGCGGGGGTGTGAAGGCCGCGAGGACGGCGGGAGCGTCCTCGGGGCGCCAGGGGCGGAGGGTCAGCACGTCGTGGCTCCAAGGGGTGAGCGCGCATGAGGGCGCCCTCAGCCGGCCCGGCTGAGGGCGCCCTCATTCACCTATGGGCAGCGGCCCGTGGCAAGCGGATTACGCCGCCGACACCACGTTCTTCTCCTCCGCGAAGTGGCACGCCGACTCGTGCGCGGCAGGTGTGTCCTGGCCCTTGAACCGCTCCGGGACGGCGAGCAGCGGGACCTCCTTGGCGCACTTGTCCTCCGCCTTCCAGCAGCGCGTACGGAAGCGGCAGCCGGAGGGCGGGTTCGCCGGGGACGGGACGTCGCCGGTGAGGATGATGCGCTCGCGGCCCTCGCGGGCCTCGGGGTCCGGGACGGGGACGGCCGAGAGGAGCGCCTGCGTGTACGGGTGCGTCGGGTGGTCGTAGATCTGCTCGTCGGAGCCGATCTCCGCCATCTTCCCGAGGTACATCACGCCCACGCGGTCCGAGATGTGCCGGACGATCGACAGGTCGTGCGCGATGAAGAGGTAGGAGAGGTTGAACTCGTCCTGGAGCTTCTCCATCAGGTTGATGACCTGGGCCTGGACGGAGACGTCCAGGGCCGAGACCGGCTCGTCGCAGATGATGATCTCGGGGTTGAGGGCCAGACCGCGCGCGATGCCGATGCGCTGGCGCTGACCGCCCGAGAACTGGTGCGGGTAGCGGTTGATGTACTCGGGGTTCAGGCCGACGACGTCCAGGAGCTCCTGGACCTTCTGGCGGCGCGAACCCTTCGGGGCCACCTCGGGGTGGATCTCGAAGGGCTCCCCGATGATGTCGCCCACCGTCATACGGGGGTTCAGGGAGGTGTAGGGGTCCTGGAACACCATCTGGATGTTGCGGCGCACCGCCTTCAGCGCGCGCCCCGACAGCTTGGTGATGTCCTGGCCCTTGTAGAAGACCTCGCCGGCCGTGGCCCGCTCCAGGGTCATCAGGAGCTTGGCGACCGTGGACTTGCCACAGCCGGACTCGCCCACGATGCCCAGCGTCTCGCCCTGGTAGAGGTCGAAGGAGATGCCGTCGACCGCCTTGACCGCGCCGATCTGCTTCTTGATCAGGATTCCCTGGGTGAGAGGGAAGTGCTTGACCAGGTTGCGGACCTGGAGGATCGGCTCGCCGCGCTCGACCGGTGCCTCGATGGCCGCGACGGCCTCGGTCTCGGTGACGGCGTCGACCGTTTCCACCTCGGAGACGTTCGGGGTGGCGTCGGCGGGCTCGTCCGTCTTCGAGAGCTTCGAAGCCTTCGTCGGCTCAGCCATGGATCGTCTCCTTCCAGAAGTGGCACGCGCTGCCGCGGCCCGGCAGCTCCGTGCCGTCCTGCTCGGTGACCGGCACCAGGGCCGGGATCTCCGTGCGGCAGACGTCCTGCGCCTTGGGGCAGCGCGGGTTGAACGCGCAACCGCTGGGGATCTTGAGCAGGTTGGGCGGCAGGCCCTTGATCGCGTAGAGCTCCTGGCCCTTCTGGTCCAGGCGCGGGATTGAGTCGAGCAGGCCACGGGTGTACGGGTGCGCGGGGCGCTTGTACAGCTCGTGGACGGGTGCCGTCTCGACGATGCGGCCCGCGTACATCACGGCGATCTTGTCCGCGACGTCGGCGACGACGCCGAGGTCGTGGGTGATGAGGATCAGGCCCATGTTGTACTCGCGCTGAAGCTCCGCGAGCAGGTCCATGACCTGGGCCTGGACCGTCACGTCGAGCGCCGTGGTGGGCTCGTCCGCGATGATCAGGTCGGGTTCGAGGGCGAGCGCCATCGCGATCATGATGCGCTGGCGCATACCGCCCGAGAACTGGTGGGGGTAGTCGTTGACCCGTTCCTTGGCGGCCGGGATCTTGACCTTGTCCATCAGCTCGATGGCCTTGGCCTTGGCTTCCTTGCGGCTCAGGCCCTCGTGCACCCGGAACATCTCGCCGAGCTGGTAGCCCACCGAGAGGACGGGGTTCAGCGAGGAGAGCGCGTCCTGGAAGATCATGGCGATCTTGCGGCCGCGGATCTTCCTGCGCTCCTCGCCGGACATCTTCAGCATGTCCTGGCCGCGGAAGAGGATCTCGCCCTGCGGGATCTTTCCGGGCGGCATGTCGAGGATGCCCATGATGGCCTGCGCGGTCACGGACTTGCCGGAACCCGACTCGCCGAGGACGGCGAGCGTCTCACCCGCGTCCACGCTGTAGTTGACGCCGTTGACGGCCTTGACCACACCGTCTCGGGTGTGGAACTCGACGTGCAGGTCCTTCACGTCCAGGAGCCTGCCGCTCTTCTCCTCGCCCGAGCGGGGGGCGGGGATCGAGTCTTCCTTGATGTCGATGCTGGTCACGTTACGCCTCCCTCAGCGCAGCTTCGGGTCGAGGGCTTCGCGTACGGCGTCACCCATCATGATGAACGCCAACACCGTGATGCTCAGCATTCCTGCCGGGAAGAACAGCGTGTGCGGGTTGTTCCGGATGTCGGCCAGGGCGTCGGAGATGTCGCCGCCCCACGAGATCGCGTTGCCGCCGAAGCCGAGGCCAAGGAAGGACAGCGTCGACTCCGCGACGATGTACGTGCCAAGGGCGATGGTGGCGATGACGATGACCGGTGCGATCGCGTTCGGCAGGATGTGCCGGAACAGGATGCGCTTGGTGCCCGCGCCGAGTGCCTTCGCCGCCATGACGTAGTCCGCGTGCCGGGTGGTGATCACCGCGCCGCGCATCACGCGGGCGATTTGCGTCCAGCCGAGGAAGGCGAGGGCGCCGGTGATGACCCAGACGTTCCGCTCGGTGAAGGCGTTCAGGACGACCATCGCGCCGAGCAGGAAGGGGATACCGAAGAACACGTCGGTCAGCCGGGAGAGCAGGCTGTCGATGAAGCCGCCGAAGTAACCGGCCAGCATGCCGACCAGGCCGCCGAAGACGGTGACCAGGATGGTCACGCCGAAGCCGACCATGATCGAGTTGCGGGCGCCGTAGACCACGCGGGCGTAGATGCTGCGGCCCTGGCGGTCGTAGCCGAACCAGTCCGGCTGGAAGAGGTGGCCGAGGTTCGGCTTCTCCAGGAAGTGGTTCGTCAGGTCGCCGGTCTGCGGGTCGGCACTGGTGAACATGCCGGGGAACGCGGCGACGAGCAGGACCACGAGGATCAGCAGCGAGGAGACGATGAAGAGCGGCCGGCGGCGCAGGTCGCGCCAGGCGTCGCCCCACAGGCTGCGCGGCTTGCCCGTCGCCTCGACGGCGTCCACGGCCTTGGCGTCGGCGTCGGCGATCGCCACGGCGTGTGCCTCGTCCGTGGCCGGGGTCTTGGTGAGGTCAGGCATAACGGATCCTCGGGTCAAGAACGGCGTAGAGCAGGTCGACGACGAGGCTCGCGAGCAGGTACACGAGCACCAGGACCGTCACGATGCCGACGATGACGGCGCCCTCACGGTTGCCCAGCGCGTCGAACAGCAGGTTGCCGACACCGGTCACGTTGAAGATGCCCTCGGTGATCACCGCGCCGCCCATGAGGGTGCCGATGTCGGTACCCAGGTACGTGACGACGGGGATCAGGGAGTTGCGCAGCAGATGCCGGGTGATGATCCGGTGGCGCGGCAGCCCCTTGGCGACCGCGGTGCGCATGTAGTCGGCCTGCCGGTTCTCCGCGATGGAGGTGCGGCTCAGCCGTGCCACGTACGCGAGGCCGACGAGGCCGAGGACGAGCGCCGGCAGCAGGAGCTGCTGGAAGTTCTCCGAGTCCTGGACCGTGGGTGTCACCCAGCCGAGCGTGTTGCCGAAGATCTGCTGGAGGAACAGGCCGAACACGAAGATCGGGACGGAGATCACGAGGAGCGTGAAGAGCGTCACGGTGTTGTCGACGAGACGGCTGCGCTTCACGCCGGCGAGCACGCCGAGCGCGATGCCGACCACGAGCTCGAAGGTCCACGCCATGACGGCGAGGCGCATCGAGACCGGGAAGGCCTGCTTGATCTCGTCAAGAATGGGCCTGTTGCCCGCGATGGTCTTGCCGAAGTCACCCTTGAGCAGTCCGCCCATGTAGTGCAGATACTGCTGCCAGAGCGGCAGGTCGAGACCTCGGTCGTGCTTGATCTGCGCGACCTGCGCCGGGTCCGGCGGCTTGTCGCCCCACAGCGCCCTTACGGGGTCGCCGGGGAGCACGTTGACCATCAAGAAGATCAACAGGGTGGTCCCGATGAACACCGGGATCATCTGGAGCAGTCGCCTCGCGACGTAGCGCCCCATGTGGTGCCTCCGTCCATTGCGGAGCCGCCCGCGAAGCGACGCCCGGGATCGCCGGGCGTCGCTTCACGGATACGGAACTCCGACGACTACTACTTCTCGAAGACCTGGACCTCGGAGAGGATCGGGTCGCCGGCCTGGTCGAACACGACGTTCTTGACGTTGTTCGAGTGCGCGGAGAGCGTCTTGTTGTACCAGAGCGGGATGCCCGGGAAGCTGTTCTGCAGCTCCTTCTCGGCCTCCTGGTACAGCTTCGCGGACTCGTCGATCGTCTTCGCCTCGTCGGCCTTCTTGGTCAGCGCGTCGAACTTCTTGTCCGAGAAGCCGCCCTTGTTGCCGTCGACACCCGTGCCGTACAGGTCGGCCAGGAAGTTGCCGTTGAACGGGTAGTCGAGCACCCAGCCGGAGCGGTAGATCGACTTGACCTTCTTCTGGTCACGGATCTCCGTGTCGGCCGCGAAGTCGGTCACCGGGTCGCCGACGCACTGGACGCCGGTCGACTTGGTGATGCTGTTGCAGACCGCGACGACCCAGTCCTTGTGCGGCTGGTCGGCGTTGTACTGGATGGAGATCTTGTTGCCCGGGACACCGCCGCCGTCCTTGATGGCGGCCTTGGCCTTCTTCGGGTCGAACTTGCAGTACTCGCCGCAGGCGTCCTTCGTCCAGCCCTTGACGCCCTTGGCGACCCAGCCGGTGGCGGACTCGCGCGTGCCGTGGAACACGGTCTTGGCGATGGTGTCACGGTCGATCGCCATCGACAGGCCCTGGAGGACCTTGACGTCGATGTCCTTCCACTGCTTGGTGTAGAAGGCGGGGTTGATCGTGTTGATCGCCGAGAAGTCCTGCTCGATGGCGCGGTCGCCGAAGTCCTGCTTGAAGTTGGCGATCTCGCTGTTCGGCACCAGCGGCATGGTGTCGACGTTGTCCGACTTCAGGTCGGCGTAGGCGGCCGTGTCCTTGGAGTAGGCCTTGAAGTTGATGCCGCCGTTCTTGGGCTTGTCCTCGCCCTTGTAGCCGGACCAGGCGGTGACCTGGATCGACTTCTTGTGGTCCCAGCTCTTGAACTTGTAGGGACCGTTGCCGACCGGCGCCTCGCCGTACTTCTTCGGGTCCTTCAGCGCGGCCGAGGGCAGCGGGAAGAAGGGCTTGTAGACGAGCTTGTACGCGTAGTACGGAATCCCGCCCTTGAGCGTGATCGTGAAGGTGTTGTCGTCGACGACCTTCAGGCCCGACATGGCCTTCTTCTTGGCCTTGCCCTTGGCCGGGTGCACGTCGTCGTAGCCGACGATGTCGCGGTACCAGGAGCTGTTCTGCTGGCCGTTGGCCGGGTCGGCAGCCCAGTTCCAGGCGTCGACGTAGGACTTGGCGGTGACGGCCTCGCCGTTGTGGAACTTCCAGCCCTGCTTGAGCTTGACGGTCCACACCTTCGAGTCCTTGTCGGGCGTGACCGACTCGGCGTTCTCGTAGGTGATGTTGCCCTGCTTGTCGTAGTGGACAAGCCCGGTGAAGAGAGCGTCGATGACGACGCTGCCGTACGCCTCCATGGTGTTGGACGGCTGCAGGGCGTTCTGCGGCTCACCGTTGGCGTAGCTGACGATCCCCTTGGGGTCGACCTTCCCGCTGTTGCCGCTGTCGTTGCCGCCGCCGCCACAGGCAGTGGCAGACAGAGCCACAACACCGGCTATCGCGACCCACTTGGCGCTCTTGGCACCACGCATGGGGTTCCTCCTCATGAGTCCACTTGTTCACTACAAGAGGGGGTACGAGTGATCGCGCCGACACCCCTGACGGCGAAGATCGAGTACCCCAGTGTGCTCGTGAGTCGGCGCTCCCCACAGCGCGTGACCCATTGACCCGAGCTATACGCGGTCAACTATTAGCCATGAGGTACCGGTCGACCACACCCTTTTGGTCTCGGTTCAATCACACCTGGCTCGTACAACTTCCAAAATCCGGACAAACCGATCCGAGATAGATGGTTGCGAAACGGACGTGTTACACATCTAACGGTCAGTGACGTCCGGATACCGGACGTTTCGGTGCCGAAAACGAGTTGCCGCGGGCGGCCTCACGCGACAGTGGCCACACCGTATCGCCAGGGGAAACGCGAAAGGCCGGCTTCCGCTCATCTCCCGTCGGGAGCGAAGGAAACCGGCCTCATACGCCTCCCGGACGCCCCAGGAGGTTTACCGGGGCGTCCGGGAGTGCCCCGGCGCGGGGCGGTGGCGTCAGTTGTGCTTGGCGCGCGAGGCGGTGCGGCCACGCTGCTTCTGGTCCAGGACGACCTTGCGGATGCGCACGGTCTCCGGGGTCACCTCGATGCACTCGTCGTCGCGGCAGAACTCCAGGGACTGCTCAAGCGACAGCTTGCGCGGCGGGACCACGTTCTCCGTGGAGTCCGCGGAGGCCGCGCGCATGTTGGTGAGCTTCTTCTCCTTGGTGATGTTCACGTCCATGTCGTCGGAGCGCGAGTTCTCACCGATGATCATGCCCTCGTACACCTCGGTGCCGGCCTCGGTGAAGATGACACCGCGCTCCTGGAGGTTGATCATCGCGAACGGCGTGACCGAACCCGCGCGGTCGGCGACCAGGGAGCCGTTGTTGCGCGTCTTCAGCTCGCCGAACCACGGCTCATGGCCCTCGAAGATGGAGTGCGCGATGCCCGTGCCGCGGGTCTGGGTCAGGAACTCCGTACGGAAGCCGATGAGGCCGCGGGACGGCACGATCCACTCCATGCGGATCCAGCCCGAACCGTGGTTCGTCATGGTCTCCATGCGGCCCTTGCGGGCCGCCATGAGCTGCGTGATGGCGCCGAGGTGCTCCTCGGGCGAGTCGATCGTCATGCGCTCGATCGGCTCGTGGACCTTGCCGTCGACCTCCTTGGTGACCACCTCGGGCTTGCCGACGGTCAGCTCGAAGCCTTCCCGGCGCATGGTCTCGACGAGGATGGCGAGCGCCAGCTCACCGCGGCCCTGCACCTCCCAGGCGTCGGGGCGCTCGGTGTCGAGGACGCGGAGCGAGACGTTACCGATCAGCTCCTTGTCCAGGCGGTCCTTCACCTGGCGGGCGGTGACCTTGTGGCCCTTGCCGCCCTTGCCGACCAGCGGCGAGGTGTTGGTGCCGATGGTCATGGAGATCGCCGGCTCGTCGACCGTGATCAGCGGCAGCGCGATCGGGTTCTCGGGGTCGGCCAGCGTCTCGCCGATCATGATGTCCGCGATACCGGCGATGGCGCAGATGTCACCGGGGCCCGCCTTCTCGGCGGGCTTGCGGGTGAGCGCCTCGGTCATCATCAGCTCGGTGATGCGGACGTTCTGCTGGGTGCCGTCGCGCTTGATCCACGTGACGGTCTGGCCCTTGCGCAGCTCGCCCTGCTCGACGCGGCAGAGCGCGATACGGCCGAGGAAGTTGTCGGCGTCCAGGTTGGTGACGTGGGCCTGGAGGGGGGCCTCCTCGTCGTACTCCGGAGCGGGGACGTGCTCCAGGATCGTCGAGAAGAACGGCTCCAGGCTGTCGCTGTCGGCCGGGACGGTGCCGTCCTCCGGCTTGGTCAGCGAGGCGATGCCGTCACGGCCGCAGGCGTAGACGATCGGGAACTCGATCTGGTCCTCGTCGGCGTCCAGGTCGAGGAAGAGGTCGTACGTCTCGTTGACGACCTCGTCGATCCGGGAGTCCGGGCGGTCGGTCTTGTTGATGCACAGGATGACCGGCATCCGGGCCTGGAGGGCCTTGCGGAGCACGAAGCGGGTCTGGGGCAGCGGACCCTCGGAGGCGTCGACGAGGAGGACGACCGCGTCCACCATCGACAGACCGCGCTCGACCTCGCCACCGAAGTCGGCGTGGCCGGGGGTGTCGATGATGTTGATCGTGATCGGCTCGCCACCATCCTTGGGGTGGTACTTGACGGCCGTGTTCTTGGCCAGGATCGTGATGCCCTTCTCACGCTCCAGGTCGTTCGAGTCCATCATGCGGTCGTCGAGCGACTCGGCCGCATGCGCGGCGAAGGCACCGGCCTGCTTGAGCATGGCATCGACGATGGTCGTCTTGCCGTGGTCGACGTGGGCGACGATGGCGACGTTACGAATGTCGTGGCGCGTGGGCATACGAGCTGCGCTTCTCCCGGGAAGAGTGGACGGCGGCGCGTACGGTCCGGTACGCGTGCCCTGCCGGGCAGACAACACGCCACGGCCTCACCCCATTCTACGGGGCTTGGACGGAGGCGGCCTCCGCGGGGGGTTTCGGGGCCGCCGCGCAGAGCCGCCCGGCACCGGGCTCTCAGGGGTGAAGTACCAGGTCAATGGGTGGTTACGACCTTGCCCGCCGGGGTGTCCGACGGGCAAGGGAGTTGAGCGGAATCTGAGCACCAGTTCGGTGAAGAGATGGTGTACGTCACCTGGACGCGTCGTGCGCCCGCGCGCGCGTCACCTGGTCATGACTTCGGAGAGGGCCTGACCGCGGGCCGCACGCCCGGCTTCAGGAAACCGATGTCCTCGTAGTTGGGCACCTGGAAACCGAACGCCCCGGCGTTGGCCAGGTTCGGGCGGGCCGCCACGAGCTGCGGCCGCTGGTAGAGGGGGATGGAGCCCGCCTCGGCCCAGATGCGGGCGTCGGCCTTCCTGACCAGGGAGCGGGACACGTCCTCGTCCAGTTCACCCATGGCCTGATCGAACAACTGATCGATGTGGTCGGTGCCCACGCGTGTGTAGTTCTGTTCGACGTTCAGGGAGCCGTCCGCGGCCGGGACCGGCTTGGCGAAGATCGGCCGGGCGTCGGTGGCGGGGAAGGCCGTGGCGGGCCAGGAGTAGAGGGCCAGGTCGTACTGGCCGGACGCGATGTGGTCCTTGAAGTAGCTGTCGTCCGAGACCTTCGACACCTCGGTGCGCACGCCGATCATCTCCAGCATCCGCGAGATCCGGTCGGCCACCGTGCGGAGCTGCTCCGAGCCGTTGCCCGAGGGCAGCACGAAACGCAAGGTCAGGGGCTTGCCGTCCTTGGCAAGCGGGCCGCCCGCGGCGGCGGGGGCCGCGGTGCCCTTGGGGGCGTACGCGCCCGGGGCGCCGCCCTTGGCCTGGTCGCGCGAGGAGGACTCGGCCTTCTCCTTGGCCTTCCTGGCCTCCTTTTTGGCCTTGGCCTCCGCCTTCGCACGGCGCTCGGCGCGCTCGCCGGGCTCCTTCTTCTTCTCCTTGTCGGTCTCCTCCGGCAGCCCGAGGACGTCGGCCTGCCGGAACAGCGCCGCCTTCTGGTAGGCCGCGGCGGGCGCCGGGGCGAGCACGGAGACGTGGTTGTCGCCGGGCTTCCCGTCGTCCTCGCCGACGATGTACGTACCGTCGTCGGCCTCCGGGCCCGACCCGGACCCCGCCTTCTCGGCGCCCGCCTCGCCGTCCGGCGCCTCGCTCTTCTCTTTGTCCCTGTCCTTGTCCTTGCCCTTGTCCCTGTCCGTGTCCTTCAGCTTGTCCTTGAGGGCGGCGTCCGGGGTCCAGCCCGCGTCGGCGAGGAGCGCCCGCGCCTCGGCGGTGTCCTGCTCGCCGAGGGCCCCGCTGTTGTCCGCGTACGCCTGCTGCCCGGCGAGGGCGAGGTGGCTGCCGACCGGCTCCGCGGGCAGGCCGAGCGGCTTGAGGACCGTCCTGGCCAGCTCCTCGCGGTCCAGGGCGCGGGCCACCGCGCGGCGTACGCGGTCGTCGGCGAGCGGGCCCTCGGACCCGTTGAGGGCGAGCTGGGTGTAGGCCGGTTCCAGTGACTTGCGGATCTCGTAGCCGCGCAGCCCCGCCTGCTCCTCCGCGTACCTCTTGACCGCCTTGCCGGTCTTCTTGCGGGCCTCGGTCTCGGCGTCGGCGGCCTCCTCGTCGGAGCCGTTGGCGACCGCCCAGGAGCGCAGCGCCCCGGCCGGGGTCAGCCCGGCGCCGGGACCGTGCGCCAGGGGGCCCTCGGCGCCCTTGTCGCGGGCGGCGAGCGAGACGCGCCCCGCCTCCGCCGCGTCGACCTCGGCCAGGTCGACGGTGCCCTTGGCGAGCGCCTCGGCCCGCTCGTCGCGCGGCACCTCGCGCAGCACCAGCCTGCTGAGCTTGGCCGGCCGCCCCCACCAGCGCGGATTGCGCTCCAGGGTGGCCGTGCCCGCCTTGCGGTCGACGTCCGCGAGGGAGAAGGGGCCCGCAGTCGCCCTCAGCTTGCGGCGGGCGCCGTCGTTGAAGGCGTCGGGGCTGCCCATGACCTGCTTCGGGTACAGCGGGGAGAAGAGCGAGCGCCAGTCCGCGTACGGCTTGGCGAAGGTGACGCGCACCTCCAGGTTGTTCGCGCCGCGCTCGATCTTCTCGATCCGGTCGTAGCCCGCGTTCCGTGCCGTCCAGTAGGCGGAGTTCTTGCCGGACAAGGCCCGCCACTGGGCGGCGAAGTCGTCGGCGCCGATCTCCCGGCCGTCGCTCCAGACCGCCTGCTGGTTCAGCTTGTACAGGACGACCTGCTTGGGCTCGCTCTCGACGACCTTCGCCGATTCGAGGAAGTCGGCGTTGCGCTGCGTCCTGCCCTGTCCGTCGAGGCGGAACAGGGACGGCAGGACGGCGCCCGCGATGCGCGAGGTGCCCGCGTCGGCGTCGGACTGGAAGCTGTTGAGCGTCTCGGGCATCGCCTCCACCGCCCAGTTCATGGTGCCTCCGTCGGCGACCTTGTCCCGGGCCATCGGCGCGATGTCCTGCCCCGCGGTCGGGCGGCCCCCCTGGTCGTCCGAGCTGCATCCGGCGAGGGCGGGCAGGGCAAGCACCCCCGTCGCGAGGAACACGACAGACCGGACTCTGACGCGGTCGTGGGCCATGGCTGGTACCTCCGGGGTCCAGGCTCGTCCGGCCACTACCGGGATCGGGCCGGGTTTGATCACATTTGGCGGTATATGGAGCTGATCACATCTATCGCCACACTGAAGGCGACCGGACGGCGCGCGCGTCGGAGGCTCGGCGTGAAGGCACCCGGATGCCACTCGTGCGGCCCAACGGGCGTCACCGGCGCGTGAGCGGTCGCGGATGGTCACCTTCGACGCGATCGGAGCGTGATCCGGCGCATTCACCGCCCCCGATCCGGCAATCGATGCAGATCCCTTCACAAGCCGGGATGTGACGCGCGACACTCGCAGCCGCATGAGCGTTGCCACCGCACACCTGAAGTGAGGGCAAGTGATGGCTCTGCACGATGAACTGACGGCCATTCAGCGCTGCGTCGACGATCTGGTCCGCTCCGTCGGCAGGCTGGAGCAGCAGGCCGGAGGCCGGCTGGCGGACGTCGACGTACGCCGCGTACGCACCGACACCGACCGTCTGCGCGAGAGCGTCGGCCTGCTGCGCGCCTCGGCCGCGCCGCCCGTGCCGTCTCCCCGCCCCGACCTCGTGACCATCTCCGATACGCCGTACGACAACGCGCTCTGGACGAACGCCGGTGACCTCGACGACGAGGGCCTCGGCGCACACGGCCGGCA
>NZ_JASKYR010000004.1:0-42998 GCF_041028215.1 Streptomyces flavofungini | reverse complement strand
GACGGGGGAGGCGTAGGGCGGTGGCGGGCACGGCAAGGGGCCCGGCGCGTCGCATGTGAGTGCGATGCGCCGGGCCCCTCCGCCACGGCCGCCTACTTGTTCAGGCTCGCCCAGAACTCGTCGAAGGACAGACGCTTGTCCGCGTCGGAGTCCTTCGTGCCGATGACGGCCTCGGCCACCGTCTCGGTCATGTAGAAGTCGCCCATCTTGGCCATGGCGCTCTTCCACTCGGCCGCCGTGATGAAGCCGTCGCCGTCCGCGTCGAACTGCTCGAACGTCTTCCGCGCTTCCTCGATGTCCGCCACCGGATCCACCCCTTCTCGTGCACTACTGACGGGGGTCAGGGTATCGGCCGTACGGGTGACGCCGGGGACGCGGGCTCAGCACTCGATGATGTTCACCGCGAGCCCGCCCCGCGCCGTCTCCTTGTACTTCACGGACATGTCCGCCCCCTGCCCTGCTAGGCGCTTGACCTGCACGTTCGAGGGCAGCGGAGTGGTCCGCCACGACAGTAGGGACTTCTCAGGGACTTTCGGCCGGGAGGGGTCCTGCAGCCAGGCGTCCATGGCGGCGCCGCCACGTTGCCCCGCGCCGGGCATGAAGTGAGCGTAGTGGTCGAGCGTGACCTTCGGTGTCGAGTGCCCGAGCCACTTGGAGAGGCTGACGATCGACTCGCCGGCCTTCAACTGGACGCTCGCGTAGGTGTGGCGAAGGACGTGGAACATGTCCTCGCGTGGGGCGGCGTAGCGGGGCACCCGACGAATCCGGTTGCCGTCATGGCGGACCTTCTCGCCCACGGGTGTGATCAGCCCGGCGGCGGCGAGGGCACGCTTCCAGCTGCGGTCGTTCCAGGTCCGGTAGTAGATGCGGTTGCCGTGTGACGAGGTGAGGATCAGGTCGACCGTAATCGGCTTGCGCTGGCGCTCTTCGAGTGCGGTGGTGGGCGCCTCTGGGTTCCGCCAGGGCAGCGTGCAGGAAGTCGACGGGAACCGGCGGAAGTGAGCTCGGGCCCGGAGCGCGAGATTGGTCGGCAGGGGGACCTCGCGGATCTTGCGCCCCTTGGGGAGCGAGAAGTAGGGGCGCCCCTTGATATCCCACCTGAGCTGGCGGCGGACGTGGACGACTCCAGCCGCGAAGTCGAAGTCCTCTTCGGCGAGACCGAATGCTTCGCCTTGGCGCAGCCCGAGGCCGATGCCAAGGTCGACAGCGATCTGGTAGCGGTCCTGCAACTTCGCGCGGACGGCGTCGACGACCTCACGTGACCACGCCTTGGCCTTGCTGTCGATCGCTCGTGGGGGCTTGACACTGTTCTTCATCTTCATCGGGTTGCGCAGCAGACGCTGGTCGTCGACGGCATCGGCCACGAGCGCCTCCTCTCGCGATCAGTCAAAGGAGGCAATCGAAACGCGCACGGCAGTATTCCTGGCGGAGGAGACGGCGCTTGCACTTGCGGCAGCAGGTGAAGTTGGGCTGCCTGGCGATGCTCTGCTACACAGGGGCGCCCGGAGCAGGATCTTCCTCATCCAGCTCCAGTTCGATCTGACTGGACCGGGCGGGCTGGGCAGCATGCCATGCTTCAAATTCCTTGTCCGACACTCCGAACCAGTTGCGGAGAGCCTTCTTAAGTGCGCTGGTCGCCAGCTTCTTAGCCTGTTCCTCCCGCTTGTCGGAGCCGAGCGCAGGCTGGCTGATCTCGAGAGCCTTGCACTGCTGCTTAACGCACAAGGCCAGGTAGAGGCGCCGGGCGTCGCAGAGTCCAGCATCGAAGGCATCTCGATCGGTCAGCCACGGGGAGATGTGCTGCCAGACCGAGGGCATGGTGAGGGCCTGCATCCAGAAGTACCGGAAGTACACCGCGTTGGGGGTGTCCATGTTGGCGATCTGGTTGATCGGGTTGCTGCAGTCCTTGCTGAAGGCGTACCTACGGTCGCGGGCGCGGCCACGGTCCATCGCGAAGAACGTGTTCCACGCCGTGACCAAGGCGTCCGCGAATGCAGGAAGATCCTTAAGGTCGGCACCACCGGGCTGGTTCTTGCGCATCTCCCACAGGGAGCCGAGAGTCATGATCATGCCGAGTTGACAGGCGTGTGTGTTGAAGACGCCGAAGGCGATCTTGCAGCGCCTGACGGCGTCCGGGCGGACCGAGCCGAGGTATTCGTGAGCACGGTGCTCGTCGAACTCGGCTTCCTTCTCCTTCTGAGCCTCCCAAGCTCGGATCACGTCTGATTTCGGCGGTTTCGGGCCGTCCTGCGCGCGGTTGGCCTGGTAGTGGTCGTAGCTGTCGCGCAGAGTCCAGTAGATCCCGACGCCGCCGAACAGGGCGTCATGGGCGAGCTGGGCGTGGGTGTTCGCAGTGTGCCAGCTGTCCTTGAAGCTGGTGAGACTGGCTGCATGGGCGGCGTACGGCGCGGTCCGGGACAGGAGAGTCAGGATTGCCTGACCCCAGGTGTCCATGAACCTGCTGGCCAGGGCTTCCGAGCGGCCGAGGGGAAACTTGGTGTCGCCGATGCTGTCCAGATCGTAGGGGTAGCCGGCGTCGTCGAAGTACTCCGGCAGGAGGCTAACCAGGTCGAGCTGGGTGCGCATGAAGCGGTCGCGTTCCTCGCCCTTCTCTCTGCCGCTGATCGGCTGAGCCAGGTTGGTGAGGTACTTGGGCGGGCCGAAGATGCAGCGGTTGACGGCCATCTTGAGCAGATGGATGTTCGTCATGACCGACCAGCGGGCGGGGCGACTGGTATTTACCTCAGGGTTGTCGTATTCCACGGCGTACAGCGGCAGATACGTGCCGCTGCGGCCACGCAGGGCACTCAGCAGACTGCGGGTGAGTACGTTGGACAGCTCGCCGTCGGACAACAGGATGATCCGGGACTCGCTCGGGGGGCGCGCCTCCTTGTTGACGTCGACGAACAGCTTTCGCGCCGCCTCATGCGCCCGAGAGGATTCGCCAGTCTCACCCGGGAACCAGCAGACCGTCACCGGCACCTCAATCTTCGCCAAGTCCAACTCGGAGACTTGGTACTCGTGGAGCAGGTGCTCAACCTGGTGCTGATAAAAGGGGCGGAACTGTTCACCGCTGCCCTGCCAGCTACGGGACAGAGTCCGCTCGATCGCCAGCAAGGCCATTGCCCGGTGCTGGCCGTCGAGGACGACAAGGCTCGACTCCGACTGGTTCCACCACAGTTTGCCAAGGTTTGCCCCGTGGAGCTGTCCGTCGGCGCCGACGAGACGGTGCACCCGGAAGGCGTTGGCGGCCCGTTCCTCCTGCCATTGCGCATCGTCATGCTCGACCGAGGTCGGGGCCCCCAGCGCAGGGAAGGCGGTCGGCCGTTTGTTCTGAAACGGCAGGAGCACGGCCACGATCGGAGGAAAGAACGCCGGACCGGTGGACTTCTGCTTGAGTAGATACGGGATGAGGTTGACAGCCACCCGGTGATCGTCCAGGTCCCGTTGAAGCAGCTGGTTGAAGTCGAGATCTCCCGCGTCCATGACCTCCCGAACCGGGACCAGGCTCTTGGTGAGCTGCCGCTCGGGCGCGTCGGCGTCTCCTCCGAGCCTGGCCTTGGTCATGATGTAGTCGACCCGGCCGGCCGGAGTGTCAAAGCTGCCCCAGGTGCCCTGCACGTAGTCACGGAAAGTAATCTTGGAGCCTGCGCCATACATCCTTACGTTGCCTCTCTGAAGACGGTCGTGCCGCGGCAGGCGGCAGGAGAAGGTGCTCATGGGGCCGCTCGGAGGTGCGCAAGTTAGGCCCTCGCGCGAACATCGGCGGCCGGTGGTGCATGGGAGCGGCGCCGTGGGCGGGGCGCCGGAGGCACCCCGCCCACACCGCCTCACTGGTCCTTGTATTCTTCGCGCAGCAGCGCTTCCGTGAACATGCCCCAGTACGTCCGCAGATCATCGAAGCGCTCGGGGTCCTCGTACATACCCTCCGCTCGCGCGTAGCCCATGAAGAGCAGGTCGATGGCCGCCTCCGCTCGGCGAGCCAGGTCGGTGAGCTCCTCCGGCTCCATGCCTTGCGCGCCCTCGTCGGCGACCTTCTTCAACGGCGCGTATACCTTGTCGAAGAACGCATGGCGGTGGTTGAGCTTGACCACGGACTTGCCGTTGAGGTGGTGAATCACGAGGAACTCCTTCCCTGGCCACTGTGCGTCCAGCAGCGTGATGGGCTTGGAGTTGATCTGCTCACGCAGCTTTTCGATCTTTGCGGCGTCCTCGTTGGCGTCCAGGCCCATGTCTGCGGCGGCTTGCTGAACCACCTTCTCCTCCTGCTCGGGGGTCGCCCCCCGGCCGGCCAGGCCGTTGGGAAGGGCAGGGACGACCTTGGAGGCGGTGTCCATGCTGCCGCTGTGCTCGCCATTCTCGAACCGCTTCTGGGTCTCGGTCTCCTTCCACATAGCGCGGACCTGCCTGAGAGCCTGCTTCATCGGGGGCTTGAGCCACTCCCGCAGTTCGGTCCGCAACTTGCTGACCGGTTCCGCCCCGCGCTTGACGTTGCGTACCTGGAAGTACTCGTCCAGCTCCGCAGGGAAGCTCACCTCTACCGCGACGTAGCGCAGGACCTTGTCGCTGCGTCCGCCCTCAAGCAGGCGCGGGATGATGTCGTAGTAGATCTCACGGCCGTTGCGCAGGATGCTGATCTTGGCAGTGTTGTCGGCGTTGATCTGAAACTCGGTGATGTCCTGGCCCTTATGGTCCGTCTCGCCGCCCGCTCCCTGCCAGGGTCGGAACTCCTTGGGGACGATGGCTACCGCGACGTGCACCTTGTGGCCGTCGATGGTCAGGTCGGTTTCCTCGACGAGTTCGCCGCGCGGGTCCAGCGGCTTGTAGCGGGAGATGATCCTGGGGTTGTCCCGGAGGAAGAGCGGGTCGTGGAGCGTGATGACCTTGCCGTCCAGCTCGAACACCCGACCGGTGTCAATGTAGGTTCGGTACGCGCGGGCGATGAACTTGCGCAGTTCCGAGATTTTTTGGTCGAGGGATGTGCCGTAAGTGCCGCCACTGGAGAGTCGGTCAATCTTCCCGAATACCACGACCGTTCCGGAGGCGAACGGCCGGTCGTCGCGCCCGACCATCAGCTTGGCCGCCTCAGCGGGCCAGACTTCGGCCTCGGTGGTGGTGATGTACTGCTGCTTACCGTCCCGGATTTCTTGCAGGTCAATGTAACTGTGATAGATCTTCGGGTTGCCCGTCTGCTTGCTGTAGATGTCGATGCGCTCACCCAGGCTGAGGCCGGCGAGCTTAAGCCCGACGCCGAACCGTCCCAGTCCCTCGCGCTTTCCGTAGCGGCTGCTGTAGCCCATGGAAAGCACATGGTGCATCTGAGTGGGGTCGATGCCGATGCCGTTGTCGGAAATGATCATGCTGTCGATCGTCTTCTTGCCGCGACCGAAGACCGGTAGCACACGCATCAAGGTGGCTTCGGCTTCGATGGAGTTGTCTAGCGGCTCTCCGATGGCGGCGGTGAGGTCGAAGCCAGCGTCGCGCATGGAGTCCAGTGCGCGGTCTACCTGAATGAGTTCGGCGCGATGGTCGTCCGGAGAGAGGAAGAAAGGTGTCGTCATTTCGAGTCCTTAGCTGGCGTCTGTGGGCAGGGACTCATGGCGTCCCTGGGCTTGGGTGTGGAGGCGGGTCTGTCTCGCGGCCCGCTGATTGGGAAGGCAGAACGCGCACGGCGTGGGGTGGAAGTCGGGCCGGTCGGGGTGGATGCGGTTGGACACGTGAGGCGCTAGGAGATGGAACAGCGCACATTCGACGTCGTAGGCCCCGGCCACGCTGGGATGCACGTCGTAGGTGAAGTAGTCGCCGTGCCGGTCGGTGCAGTGTCGGAGGAGCCGTCGGCGGATGTCGGTGTCGCTGCGACCGATGTACGTCGGGCGGCCGGCCGCCGTGTACAGGATGTAAGTACCGATCCGCTGCGGCGGGATGAGGGCGCGGACGAGCCAGGGCCGCAGCCGGATGGGCCTGGGGGTCACGCACCAGCCTCCGCATTCCGCCAGAGCGTCCTGGCGTGACGGCGGGCGCGGCTGATCCGCTCGCGCATCCGCGGCAGCGGCACACCGAGGTGGCGGGCCATGGAGGCGGCGTCGTGGCCACGAGCGAGGTCGTCGAGCAAGTCGCGCTCGGCGCTGGCAAGTTCCTGCTCGGCCTGCAGCCACGCCATGATCTCCACGACCAGGTAGCGGGCGTCCGCGTGCCCGTGGTCGGCGCGCTCGTGGTTGAGCGGGACTACGGGGGCGATGACGCGGCGGCGCTCCAGCGCCTCATACGCGTGCCCCATGGCCGACCGAATGCGGTGCTGAGCAGGGGTGGAGGCGTCCGTCGGGTTGCGCAGGAGCTCGTCGAGCGCGCGATCGATGCGGTCGAGCTCATAGGTGTCGCGACTGGCCAGTGCCTGCTTCTGCAGAGCAGTGACCGCCCCGGCGACGGGGTGGCTGATCATGTTCGCTCCGGGTTGTCTGGTGGTGGGCCCCATGCGGTGGCACACGTCCGAAAGGTGAAGCGGTTATATGAAGTTGTCTGCTTGAGAGTACTTGGCGGGACTGACAGATGACGGTGTTTTGCTTGAAGTCGGCTGCTTCGGTCCAACTGCCCCCTCACTCCTAGAGGTCGGGTGGCAGGCGCAATTGTTGCACCGCGTCCGTAAGGTTTTTGACGGACCGTCGGGAAAAGTCAGGCGGCAGATACGCCAGGACCCGCCTCCCGAGCGATGAGGGAGGCGGGTCCTGGCCGATGTTGGCCTACTCGGCGGTGACGGCGATGAGGTTCTGGATGGAGCGCAAGTCTTGTCGTCCGGCGAGGAAGCCGATGCCGCGGTGCAGGTGGATAAGAAGCGTCTTGCCCACGGCGGCGTCGGTGGGCTCGTCCCCATCCGCGACGCACCTTTGCTTGAGCAGGGCCAGGTAGATGTCACCGTGCGGGCCAGCGAAGGTCTTCCAGGCGATCTCGACGTTGGAGTCAGTGATGACCTCTCGCACGAGTGGGGTAGAGGGGTCGCGCAGGGAAAGCGCCAGCGCCCATCTGCACAGTTCGTTCCACTGGGTCAGGCCCGTGTGGCGCTTGAGCCAGGACAGCTGGTCCTTTGCGGCTTGGGACAGCCGGATGGTGATCTCAGACGGCATGCAAGGCTCCCTCGGTCCACCAGTAGCCTTCCGCGACGCGGGTGGTGAACGTGGTGTCATCGTGCACGAGGACATAACTATGGGCGATGGACGGCTTCAGCCGCTGAAGGAGGTGCTCGTCGATCTCCTCGTCTGTGGACAAGAGGAGGACCTGTCGGCCAGCGTGAGGGAAGTACCGGTCGACGAGGTGTTCGCGATGGCGGCTGTCCAGACGCCCGAGCGGGGTGTCGATCACTGTGGGTAGACGGTTGCCCGCGACTTTAGCCAGCCCCCATAGCAGCGAGATGGCCAGCAGTTGCCGCTCTCCCGCGCTGAGTCGGGCGGGGTCGAGGGGTTCCTCGTCGCGGTTGGTCAGCGCGAGCGTGAACTTGTTGGTATCGATCCGCAGGTCCTTGATCAGCCCGCTCTTGCGCATCAGCGTCTGGAAGCTGCGCAGCACAGCTACTTCCAGGCTGCTGATGTGCTTACGCAGGAGCGCCTCCCCAAACCGATCCAACGTGGTGCGGGCCTTGTCTGCATAGGCGACGACGCGCTGGAGTTCCTCCTCGCGGACGAAAGTCCTGACCATCTTCTGTCGCGCGCGCTCCAGGTCCGCTTCGAGACGCTCATGTCGGGACCTGGCCTCCGCGACCAGCTCTCTGTGCTGCTCCACTGCGGCGCGGGCGACGATGACCGCCTCGGAAGCCTGCTGACGGTCTTCGATCAAAGTCTTGATCTGCTGCTCGTCGGGAACGGCCGCCAACTGGCGCTCGGCCTGCTGAAGTTCGTGCACGGTTTTGTCGGCTGAGCGAAGAAGTTCCGCCGCGCGGGCTGCGTCTGCTTCCAGCACCTCGTCGAGCGCCGCCAGTTTCTGCGGGAGATCGGGCGGCAGAGACAGGTCTAGGGCCAGTTCGGTGGCTGCTGCGCGCTTCTTGCGGTCTGCGGTCAGTTTCCTTTTCAGCGCCGTGCGGTCTGCGGTGGGCACACCGTCCGGCAGCTGGTCGACCAGCCAGGCGTCACGCCTCTCGAGGACGCCGATGACCTGACGAGCTTCGACCGCCTCCTGCTCGCGCACGGACTGTTCCTGCAGTGCAGTCAGTTGCCCGCGTAGCAGCAGAAGTGGCAGGGGCCCCTCGGCGAGGCCCCGAAGGTCCTTTTGCGTCTGGGTCAGACGCTCAGCCGTGGCCTCCTTCGCAGCCTCGAGCCCGCGCCGCTCCTCGTAGAGCCTTCCCCCGGCGCGTTCGAAGTTGCGCTCTATCTTGGCGAGCTGGGCCTGGGCGACGTCCAGGTGCGAGGTGGCCTGCGCCAGGAGCTGGCTCTGGTCAGAGACCTCCTGGGCCGCCGCCTGTGACTTGACCTTGAAGTCGCGGATCTGCTCCAGAAGGCCCTGATCCTCCTGCGACAGCCGTTGGCGGCGCTGGAGGGCGAGCAGGTCGGTCCGCAGCTGTTCGACGGCCCTGACGCCGAGGAGGGACTGTACGGCAGCTTCGATGACGTCGGCGGCGCGCTCGGGGTCGGCGAGCTGTTCCACCTTCTCGCCGTCGAAGAAGAACAGCGACGCCACCTCGAGGGGGAGGATTTCTTCGACGTGCTCAGCCCATGTCTCGCTGATCGTGTCGTCGTACTTGCCGTCCACATTGACGGCGAGGCTCTCCCGCACCTGCTTGCCCTTGGCGAACCAGGTGCGGGCCACTTCGTAGGTGCGGGGACGACCCTCGACGGTGATTGAGAACTCCAGCCGCAGCTCGGCGCCCCGCTGCGGATCGGCTGCCCGGTTGATGCTCTCACGCAGGTAGGTGTCGTACGAGCGGTTACCGCGCCCGCTGCAGCGGGCCCTGGGCCCGTACAGCACGAGCTGGATGGCGTCGAGCAGGGTCGTCTTGCCGCAGCCGTTCAGGCCACCGATCAAGACGATCGGGCGCTTGGGCTTCACCCGAAGGTCCAGGCTCTGCCGGCCCTGGTAGGCGCCGAAGTCGTGCAGTGTGAGGTTATGCAGGTGCATCGGTGGTGATCTCTTCGTCCGCCGTCGTCTGTGTCGGGTCGCTCTCGCGCATTTCCTGCAGCCGCTTGGCGAACCGCAATGCGTCGTCCGCGTCCTCGTAGTAGCCCTTCTTGATCGCCTTCTCCAGGGCCTCGAAGAGGCCGGCCCGCCGGGTCATGGTCCGATACTGGCGCTCGATCGCGAGGAGCTCACGGGTCATCGAGAAGTGGATCGGATCGTCCTCGCAGGCATCCTTGAGCAGGCCGATCTCCTCGGCGCCTAGGACGAGCTGCTCGTCGAGCGGCAGTCCGGGGAACTTCTCGCCGGTCGCCTGCTCGTAAATCTGCGGCAGGGAGTCCTCGACTTCGTGCTTCTCGAAGACCCAGATCCGCCGGATCTCCTGCAACTCTGCCATCGAGATCAGCTCAATGTTGCGCACGTGCTCGGGCGCCTTCTTGCGGACCTGGGCTTGGGCGGCGAGGAGCTTGCGCAGCCAGTCTTCGCGGGCTGACTGCTTGTATGGGCCGGGGATGGGCCGGTCGCCGAACAGCTGCACGTTGCCGTTCATGCGGCGGAAGTCCCGTGTTTGAGCTTCCTTAGTGACGTCGTCGAGCTCGTTGCGCAGCTTGAGCAACGGCCGCATCCACTGCTTCTCGTCGTCGTTGCGGATCATGGCGGTCATCGACTTGTCCTGCTCCACCAGCGTGCAGGTCCAGCACCCGAAGCGGCTGTCACCGCACGAGGGGGTGGTGTCGTCGACTACCAGCGGGCACTCGGAGTCGTCCGACGCACCCTGGTACATGGTCAGCAGATCCTTGTTCTTGTGGCCCCACGGATTGGGGTATTGCATCAAGAACGCCCAGACCTCCTCGGTCGACCACGCCTCGATGGGGCTGTAGACGAGGGAGTTGGGGAGGTTGCCGTTGGGTGAGAGTCGGTCGCGGACTCGCCCCTTCTCGTGCCGGGTCATCGCTCGTGCCCGTGCTTGGCTTTCCGCCTTGCGGATTCCCAGTACGAGGATCGCCTCGCCGTGCCGTCGTACGACGCGCCGGATAAAGGCGTTCGATGGCTTGATCTTCAATCGCTCGGTGCACCACCGGAACTTCGGACGGGGTGCAGGGTAGCCCTTGCCGATCAGGCTGACCCAGAAGGTGTCTTTGATCTCCGGGGTCAGTTTGTGCGACTCGATGGGCAGCTGCTGTTCCTGCGCGGCGGTGCGCATGGTGTCCAGGGACTGGCCTACCCATGCAGAGACGACGGGGTTCTCCACCAAGGTGTCCGTGCTGATCACATGCACCGGCTTCGTGCGCTGTTCGGCCGGAAGGTCCTTGAGCGCGAGCCACACTAGTTGGAGGACGGCGGTGGAGTCCTTGCCGCCGCTGTACCCGACCACCCACGGCACCTCATCAGCGACGTAGAGCTCGCGGATCTCCTCCGTCAGCTCCTCGACGATCTCCGCCAGGGGCCGGTCCTGGAAAGGCGCCGCCTTTGGGGTGCTCATGACTCTCCTCGCAGGTAAGCGTCTTCTGCACGCTGTTCCTCGGCGCTCAGCTCGAGCTTCAGGTGCTGACGCAAGTAGTTCACGGTCAAGGTCAAGTTTTGGTGGCTCTTGGATACCCGTCCGCCGACCAGCGCGCGCCCCTCCCAGTCGGTGTTGGCGCGCGACCAGTCCACCGACGACAGGCGCTTAAGCGTCGGCGTCCAGCTTCGCGGCGCCAGTGACTTGCGCAGCAGCGAATTCCCTATCCGCCCCAGCGCGTGCAGTGCAATCCCGTGGGTGTGCAGGTAGTCGCGGCGGACGTCTTGCGCCGACAGCTCCCTACGTCGGACCAGCATCCACTCCGGGATCACCGCATCGACCGCGGCCCAGTACGCCTCAGCCAGCTCCCGGGACTGGTCCTTCGTGATCTCCAAGCCCTGCAGCAAGGACTGGGTGGCGTAGTACACAGAGCTCAAGGTGAATAGCTTGCGCGAGCGCTGGGACAGCGTGGAACTCTCCATCTCCACAAAACCCTTGAACACTGACGCACGCATCGCCAGCAGCCGCACCGTGGTCGCCAGATCGTCACGATGGTCGTACAGAACCCCGATGGAGCGCGGCGGCCGTACGGCATGCCGGTTCAAGTCGGCGAACATCTGCTGACAGCGGGCGAGTCCGGCGTCGTGGAAGAAGACCACGGCGATGGTCTCCTCGCCCAGGTCGGGGTTCTCCTTCAGGGCCTGCTCGATCGCAGCACGCCGGTGCTGACCGTCGTTGATCAGAAATCGGGCAGCCATCGAGATCACGATCTGGCCGGCCCGCATCCCTACGCCGCTGTCCGCGATGCCTTCGAAGCGCATGTCACCGTCGACGGAGGCCGTCAGCGCGCTGAAGACGTAGTCGGTGGGGTTGTCGACGAGGTAGCGCGTCAGCGCTGGCAGCCGTCCCTTGTTCAAGATCCGCTGGGCGCGCACCTCGGGTGCCAGCTCGTCCTCGTCGAAGAGGAAGATCTTCGGGATGAGCCGCAGTGGGCACATGGACACGTAGAACTCGCGCCCGGCTTGGATGCCGCGGATGGCTGGAAAAACGTACTCGAAACCGGCAGAAGTCGCCGGTTCGACGGACTGAGAAGCTGCAGAAGATCCCACCCGCTCACGCTATCGTACGTCAGGTAAATGACGTACGGGACGTGCAGATTAACGCTCAAAGGTGGATTGGGTTCGATGGTGACGTATCTCGATGCGGCGGCGACGACGCGCGTGGACCAGCGGGTGGCCGATATTGTTCTGCACTGGATGACCGCGGAGTACGGCAACGCCGGCAGCCGCCACGAGTACGGCATCCGGGCCAAGCGCGGGGTAGAGCGGGCCCGTGAGTACCTGGCGAGCACAGTGGGCGCGGAGCCTGACGAGCTGATCTTTACCAGCGGCGCCACAGAGAGCAACAATATCGCCCTGCTGGGGCTCGCCCCCTACGGCGAGCGCACCGGCCGGCGCCACATCATCACCTCCGCCATCGAGCACAAGGCGGTCCTCGAGCCGCTGGAGCACTTGGCCGACCGTGGGTTCGAAGTCGAGTTCCTCACGCCCGGCCCCTCCGGCCGGATCTCGGTGGAAGAGGTGATGGAACGGCTGCGGCCAGACACCCTCTTGGTATCTCTCATGCATGTGAACAACGAGACCGGGGTGATCCAGCCGGTCGCCGAGCTCGCGCAGCAGCTGCGGGCCACCCCCACCTACCTGCATGTGGATGCCGCCCAGGGGTACTGCAAGGTACCCGGCGACCTCAGTGCGCCCATCGACATGATCAGCATCAGCGGGCACAAGATCGGTGCTCCCAAGGGTGTGGGAGCGCTGGTCACCCGCCGCCGCGAGGAGATGGACGACGAGCGCGTTCCCCTCGAGCCCATCATGTTCGGCGGCGGCCAGGAGCGGAAACTGCGTCCCGGTACCCTGCCCGTTCCTCTGATCATGGGGCTGGCCGAGGCGGCGAAGATCTTCGAAGCCGAGCACGCCCAGTGGCAGGTTGCTGCCCAGGATCTGCGTTCCCGGCTCCTGGCCGGGCTTGCCTCGACGAGCTTCCAGGTCAACGGTGACCAGGATCACGTCGTTCCGCACATCCTCAACCTGTCCTTCGAGGACGTGGACGCCGAGGCATTCCTCGTCACTCTCAAAGACCTGGTCGCGGTTGCGACAGGCTCGGCGTGCACCAGCGCCTCCTTCACACCCAGTCATGTGCTCCGTGCCATGGGACTGCCCGAGGAGGCGGCCTCGAAGGGTTTGCGCTTCTCCTGGACCCCCGGGCAGGCAGCAGACTTGGACGTGGAGGAGCTGGCCCGAGGCGTCGCGAAGCTGAAGCCGAGATATTGAGATCTGCTCATTCACATGCGTGGATGAGGCGATGCCCGCGCAGGGCCCGTCCGCAGCGGGCGAGTTCGCTCTCCCACCCATTCTCTGTGCCGATCAGGTGCGGGTGCGCGTACAAGCCGGCCCGCACCTCGGCCTCGGTCAGCCGCCGATACTTGGCGGCGTCCGGATCGGCGGGGTGGAGAAACTCGTGCTTGCGGTGCAGTAGCGGGCGGTTCTCGCGGCTGCCGTAGAAGTGATGGAAGGTTTCGAACGTTGTGAGATCTACCTGGTAGGACGTCAGCAGACGGGGATGGGGGTCGCGATCGAAGTCGGGATAGTCCAGCCAGCTGACTGCTCGCCCCCGGTGGCAGAGCTTGAGCACCGTCCACGCCTTCGGACGCCCGGCAGCGACAGCAGCACAATGCTCATACAGTCGCAACACTGTGGGCATCTGCTCCACAGCACGCAGATGGACGTACAGGGCGGTGGGCGTCAACTTGCCCACCGCGGAGGCGTTCATCGCCCCACGGACGTAGGTGTCGTCCCGCAGCTTGAGCAGTAGTCGATCTGCGCGCTGGCATGCCTCTTTGTAGGACGAGAAGAACGCCCGGATGTCCAATTGCACAGTCAACGGCAGGCTGGTGAACGGCCCTCGGCCATTGAAGAGCTCGACCGCGAGGAACAGTAGCGTATTGAGGGTGGTCCGCTTGGCGCCCTCGTCCACCTTGGCTGGGTCGGCGGATTCACGCACGAGCCGGTTCACCTCGGCCGGGCGCAGATGTCCCAGCAACTGGGCAGTGGGCAAGGGCATCTCCTCCAGCCGCGGTGGCCGCCCTCGACGCTCCACATGGTCAACCAGCGCAGCAATCGCGGAGGCCCTGTCGTCCGAGGCCAGCCAGTGGTCGTCGGCGATGATGCGACGTGCCAGGTAGCTCAGCCGCGCTGTGTCGTCCTTGAAGGCGTAAATGATCCCCGGTGAGGCGGAGACGGCACGGCCCCCCGTGACTTCTTCTACGTACGTCCGTAGCTCGCGGGTACCGTACAGGTGTTGGAAGGTGTTGCGCCGGGTCAACAGGCCGTCACCAAACTCCTCCCCGCTGACCTTCGACCGCTCCCAAGTCAGGCGCGCGGAGACGATCAGGACTGTGCTTGCCAGTCCCCAGGCACGCTGAAGGGTGCGGCGCCGCTCAGAGGGGTCCTCGATCACGTTCAGGACATAGGTCAGCAGCACGACTGGGCAGGGTTCCAAGCGCACATCCGGCTGGTAGAACGGATCCCAGCCGACCGCTTCACACCCCATGTGCTCCAGCGCGCGCACATCCTCCCCACGCCCGCACCCGTAGTCGAGCACTGCACTGCCCGGCAGGATCTGCCCGTCGACGACCGCCTGGCGAGCAGGAACGGAAAGCCCACCCCTGCTGATCGCGGTCAGCCGACGGTCGCTGCCCCAGCCTCTCTGGCCCATTGATCACGTCCTCACGCACAATCAATTGACAGACCCGACTGCATCCACGAGACGGCCGTTGAACAACCTGACCGCCGGAGACCGCCGGGTACGTTTCAGCCCCGGCGACATGACCGAGGTCAGCGGTCCACCGGGGCTTTCGCGCTAAGGATAGCTCTGGCTGACAGACGTGAGCCCTCTTTCGCTTGGAAGCTCCTCGCCATCTACGGCTGCCGGGCGAGGGCATCCGGTGTGCCTGCTGCGTCATCTGCCTTGAGGACAGGAGACATTCTCTGGAAGGGGCAACAGCTTGCCATTCTGGATTTCCCACACGTTTTTGAACGCCGCGCAGCGAGCGAGGATATCGGAGCCATCGTGCTCCAACTGGTGAGAGCGTGTGGTGGCCAAGAACATCCGACTGGGGCGCTCCGACGTTCCCGGCATAGCAGGCTTTGAGTAACGGGCCGTGCCAGTGTTCAGCAAGAACGGGCAGCCAGCAGACCTGTCTGTTGCCGCAAAGCTCGCACACTCAGCATGCATGGGAGGGTCCAGCGTCAGGCGAAGCCGAATCACCGACGGGCCGCCGATAACTGCACGCCAGTAGCGAAGAGGATCGCCGCACAGGCCGCACAGGCCGCACAGATCGTCGCGGATGCACTCCAGGCGTCGAGCACCGTCCAGTTCGGTGAAGTCGGGGAGGCCATCGGAGCGAATTGCTGTGACGTAGGTGATTGGGTAACCCTGTGGTCACGAGGGCGGTTAGCCAGCCACTTGGGCAATGGGGAGCGAATTCTTTTGGTGGTCGGATTATTTGGAGCCACGTGCGAAACTCCCGTACGCTCGATGATTTTCAATCAATTCACCGCCGCCTGTGTTGAAAGTCGGATCCCTGGGCCTTACGGGAGGTTTTTCCTCACTGGCGAGACGATTTTCCTGATACCCCTACGTTGACATGGATTGGATCAGGGAATCCAGTCCTTAGTGTCTGCTGTGAGCGATAGAATAGGTCTGCGCTGTACGCAAGTAATTGACGGTTCGTAGGTGGCAGGAGTGTGAGCGCGCTGCGCAGCAGCGATCGTTAGACCGAGCCTTGCGAGGCCGAGGCCGCATGGCAGCGGTTCGTGATTGTCTGGGGCTCGGTGGGCAAGGTGCTGGCGAAAGCGTGTGCAGCGAAGATGCTGCCTGTCGCTGTGGGTAACGAACTGACCTCGGAGTGCCGGTGGGATGGCGGCGCCCAGCTCGGTGGCGCCAGTCCCGGGGGCCCTATGACTTTGGTCAAGGGGCAATCGGGGCTGGGGGTTGGTAGAAGGTGCCGTCGCGGAGCATCGCGAAGAGGACGTCGGCTCGGCGTCGGGCGAGGCAGAGGAGGGCTTGGGTGTGGTGCTTGCCCTGGCTGAGCTCTTTGTCGTAGTAGGTCCGCGAGGCCGGATCGGCCAACGCGGCGAATGCTGAGAGGAAGAACGCCCTCTTGAGCTGCTTGTTTCCTCTGCGGGAGGGCTGTTCGCCTCGGATCGAGGACCCGGAGCTTCTGGTCGCTGGAGCGAGCCCTGCGTAGGCCGCGAGGTGGGCGGCACTGGGAAAGCTGGTGCCGTCGCCGACGTCTATGAGGATGCGGGCTCCGGTCCTGATGCCGATGCCGGGCATGGACATCAGGACCTCGGAAAGAGGGTGTGCCTCCAGCAGTTGTTCGATCCGGTGGGCCAGGAGTCTGCGCTGGTCAAGCACGGCCTGTAGCGAGCCGGCCAGGCTCGGAACGATCAGTGCGGCCGCGTCCGTGCCGGGAACGACGACGGTCTGTTCGTCGAGCGCGGTGAAGATGTCCTCGACCAGTCGCTCGGCCATCCGCGGGGCCTTCGGCCGGATCAAGGTGATCAGCCGTCGGCGGCCGGCCTTGCGGATCTGGGCCGGCGAGCCGAACTGTTCCAACAGCTTCAGGACCGCCGGGTGCTGGATGCGTGGGCCGATCACTCGTTCCAGGTGCGGGTGGATCTGAGTGAACAGGCCGCGGAGCCGGTTGGCCAGGCGGTTTGCCTCGGCGGCGAGGTCGTCGTCGAACCCGACGATCATCTGGAGCTCGGCGACGGTCTCGTCGTCGAGGTCGACCGAACGAAGTGTGTGCGGCATCGCCCGGGCCGCGTCCGCGATGATGAACGCGTCCTTCGCGTCGGTCTTGGCCTCGCCGGGATAAAGGTCCGCGATTCGCCGCATGGTCAGGCCGGGCAGATAGGCGACGTGGCAGCCCAGGTCGCGGGCGACGGCCAGCGGCAGGGCGCCGATGGATGCCACCTGGTCGACGATGACGAGGACGGTGCCGTGTTTGGCCTGCAGTTTGGCGAAGACCTCGCGGAGTTTGGGCTCGCTGTTGGGCAGCTGCCGGTCGAGGGTCTTCTTGCCGGTTGGGGTGAGTGCCGTGGCGTGGTGTTCGCCCTTGCCGACGTCCAGGCCGAGGTAGACGTCGATGTCGCTGGTATCGATCACGTCGTGGATCCTTCGGTGCTGTTCACCCGGCCTCACCACGGCACTGATCGCCACATCCACATTACGAAGAGCCTCCCGACCTGCGAAGAAGTCGGTGGTCATGCCCCTAATCAGCGGTCTGTCAGTGCCTTCGGAGCTGGTGACACCACCCCCCGGGCCATCCGTTCGACAAGGGGAGGTAGTCATGCCAACTCCGAAGGCCGGTAGCCCCGTTGCGGGGCTACGAAGACGGTAATGGGGGGCAGTTCAGCGCCGCGGTGCCGCTGCAGATGAAACACAGTAAATGGTGTCCGCGTACTGGCTCATCTACAGAGGTTGGTACGGACTCACGTACACACTCGATCGGGTTGATCTTGGGCGTGTCGTACCCGTGTCGTGAGTAGGTCCGTTGGGTGCGGGACAGCCATCGCGGGAGCTGAGAGGAGGCGAAGGGTGTCCCGTCTCGATGATCCTGCACTCGGAGCGATGGATGGATCTGCGCCGTTTCCGTGCCCTGCATGAAGCAGGCATGAGCATCTCCGCGATCGCCCGGGAGACCGGGCTGAACTGGCGGACTGTGAAGAAGTACGTTGAGGCGCCGCCGCCGGTGGTGCCTCCGAGGGGGCCGTCCCGCAAGGGCTGTCACGTGTTGGTGATCGAGCCGTTCAAGCCGATCATCGACGCGTGGCTGCGGGCCGACATCACGTTGAAGGGAACGGTGATCCACGAACGGCTCGTCGATCAGTACGGGTTCACCGGCAACTACCAGCGGGTGAAGCTCTATCTGCAGCAGGCCCGGCCGCGGGTGATGGACGAGCTGGGCATCGGGCCGGATGAACTCGACGGTCTGCACCGCCGGTTCGAGGTGATCCCCGGCGCACAGGCCCAGGTCGACTGGGGAGACGAGGGCGGCATCCTCACCCGGGCGGGCATCAAGAAGGTCTACTCCTTCCACATGGTCCTGTCCTACTCCCGGGACCCGTTCTGCTGCTTCACCACCTCGATGGACCTGGCAACGTTCTGGGACTGTCACCGTCGGGCATTCACGCACTTCGGCGGGGTGCCCAAGACGATCGTCTACGACCGCACCAAGACCGTCGTGCGCCGGCACGTCGCACCCGGTGAGGCGGTCCCGCTACATCCGGAGGCCGTCGCGTTCGCCGGTCACTACAACTTCGACATCGACGTCTTGGCCGCCTACCGGCCGCAGGGCAAGGGGCGAGTCGAGCGGCAGGTCACCATCGTCCGCGATCACGTGCTGGCCGGCCGGTCGTTCAGTTCTGTCGTCGAGCTGGACGCGGCGTTCATGAGCTGGGTGCCGCTGCGGCGATCGCGTACTCACCGCACCCACCGCGAGGTGATCGGGCTGCGGGCCGAGCGGGACCACGCGGCTCTTCGACCGGTGCCGGCCCGGCCCTATCTGGTCACCGACCGGCACCTGCGGCACGTCGGCAAGGACTGTCTGGTCGCTTTCGAGGCCAGCTTGTACTCGGTCCCGGCCCGCCGGGTCCGGCCCCGGCAGCTGGTGGAGGTCAGGGCTGGTGGGGACAGCGTCTCGCTCCATCTGCTGGCCCCGGATCTGAGCGGTTCGACGCTGCTGGCCGTCCACCCGCGCTCGCATGCCCGGGGCACCTGGGTCGTGGACGAGTCGCACTGGGGCGGTTTGCCTGATGGCAGCAGTCGCAGAACGACCACGGTCGTTCCCGAGTTCGCTCCCCGGCCGCGGGATGTCAGCCCGTCCACCGGCCCGCTGCAGGACCTGATCAACCGGTCCGCTGCCGCCCAAGTCCCAGTCGGTAAGCGGCCATTGTCGTTCTACGACGACATCGCCGGCACCCGCCCCAAGCCTCGTATCGTTCCGGAATCGAAGGACACCGCGTGAGCGAACTGGTCACCGCCCGACTGCGATCCACCGCCACCAAGCTCGGCCTGCCACACACCGCGACCAGCCTGGAGCACCTGATCCAGCGGGCTGACGCGAGCAAGATGGGCTACCTCGACTTCCTCGATTTGGCTCTCTCCGAGGAACTCGCAATCCGTGACGACCGTCGCTTCCACACCGGGCTGCGGCTCTCGCGCCTGCCGCACCACAAGACGCTGGACGAGTACGACTTCTCCTTCCAGCCCGACCTCGACCCCCGCAAGATCCGCGATCTGGCCGCCCTCTCGTTCATCGAGACCAAGACGAACGTCGCCCTGCTGGGCCCGCCGGGCGTCGGCAAGACCCATATCGCGGTAGGCCTGGCCGTCGCGGCCTGCCGGGCCGGGTTCACTGTCTACTTCACCAGCCTCGACGACATGGTCCGCCAGCTCAAAGAAGCCGACGCGATCGGGCGTCTGCCTGCCAAGATGCGCCTCTACCAGCGGCCCGACGTCCTCGTGGTCGACGAGGTCGGCTACCTCCCGCTCGACCGCGACGAGGCCAACCTCGTATTCCAGCTGATCTCGAAACGCTATGAGAAGGGCTCGGTCGTCCTGACCTCGAACAAGACCTTCGGCGAGTGGGGCCAGGTCTTCGGTGACGAGGTCCTTGCCACCGCGATCCTCGACCGTCTCCTGCACCACTGCGAGGTCGTCTCGATCAACGGCAATAGCTACCGGCTGAAGAACAAGCTCTTCGCGATCGACGGCGGAGGCGACGCAGCCACCGCCTGAACCTGCGGCTTCACCCCGAGGGCCGGGGCGAGGGCTGACGCCCTCGCCCCGGCTAAAACTTCGTACCGCCTCTGCACATGAGCCTGTACTCGTCTCTGCACGTGAGCTCGTACCCCGACAAATGGTGGATATCCTGGAGGCTGAGCGGGTGGTCAGGTGATGAACTGCTGACAGTTGCTGCGGCGCTCGGGCTGCAGCTGATGCCGGCGAACGCCTTGCTGGGACTCGCGCTTCGCGTGTGCTTCGGCGTGGTCCGTTGGCCGGGCGACCCCGCGAGCATCAATCGAGTTAGGGGTGTCGAACACACAATCTGCCGGCTCAGTTTTCCCTGGTTCGAACCCTGGCATCGCCACGCTGAGAGAGACCCCCTTGATCAGGGATATGACCTGATCGGAGGGGGACATTCGTTCATCACCTCTGATCGACTCGCCATGGACCGGACGCGGATGACTCTCACTTCGTATTGCCCATATTCCACCGTTGATCAGTGCGTGTCCCCCAGGGGTAGCATGATCACTCGGGGTTCGTTCCACTCTCGAACGTGCTGCGTCGGTCCGGCTGTTCGCCCGCCCCGGGTCTGGTCAAGCACTTTGGTGTAGACCTTGTGCAGCACCGCGATGCTGTGTCCGACACGGAGGGCGCACTCCATGGCGTCTACTCCGGACTTGAGCCAGAACGAGACGCCAGCGTGCCGGCGGTCGTAGTGGCGGCGGGGCTGTTTCGCTTCGAGTGGTGATCGGGGGCAGACACTTCTTCCTTCGATGCGGCCCCAGTGGAAACCGCAGGTCAAAGCCATCGAACCTGTCCTGGCTTGCGTAGCGTCTCAACAGGCTGCTTGATCGGCCTTGATCGATTTCGTGTCGGATGGCCGCTGCGCGTACGGCATCGAAAACACCCGGGCTACCGCTTCACACTTCTGGGATCATGAGTGCGTACTTTCTGGGGAAGGAAAGCATCATGACCACGGCACGGGGCATGTTCGATGGATTCGAGGCATACCCGCACACCCTCCGATCGCGACTACCGATTGGCCTTGCAACATGGCCTCGTAGTCCTGGACACCAACGTTCTGCTCGACCTGTACCGCATGAATGGGCGCGTCCGCGAAGACATGCTGACCGTCCTCAAGGCGATCTCCGAACGCCTGTGGGTCCCCCAGCAAGTGCTGGTCGAGTTCTGGCGCAATCGACAGAGTGAAGAGCTCATCGCCTACCACGACAAGAAAGCCGCTACCGCAGCAGAAATATTGAAAAGTTCCATAAACCGGTCACGTAGTGCTCTGGAAGAGTGGGCTAGGAATGTTCATATAGGTGACAACACTGACATCGTTTCACCGATGCATGAGAAGCTCGATCGCGCAGAGAAGCTCTACCAGGAAATCGAAGAGAGGTCGGAGCGCCAGGCCGCGAAGGATAGAGTTCCGGGGATTCGCAACACACACACCGACCCGGTGATCACTGTCCTGGAGCAGCTCCTCGATCAACGTGTCGGAGTTCCCTACCCTCCGAAACGACACGCGGAGGAGGTGCAGCTGGCTAAGGAGAGAGCTGACCAGCAAATACCGCCTGGATACAAGGACTTTGAGAGCGGAAAGAAGGAGGACGAGGAGGCGGCGGGCGACTACCTGGTCTGGCGTCAGCTCATGGACGCTGCCCAGAGTCACGGGAAGGATGTTCTCTTCGTTACTCGGGACCTGAAGGAAGACTGGTGGCGGAAGGCCTCCGCTAAAGCCGTTCGTCTCCCGCGTATCGAGTTAGTGAATGAGCTGCGTGACCTCACTGGTCTGCGACTCTTCATGGTCGAACCCAGCACTCTGATGCAACTGGTGAGTAGGGTACTCCATCTCGAAAAGCAAGTTGACCAGAACTCGGTCGATGCCTTGCGACACCTGGAGGCAGCCGAAGCCGACGCCGACGAACTGCGCCACGCTGCAACCCGCTCGCGCTACCGCTTAGCCAAAGTCCCCGGCGGACGCAGTAATGACTACATTGAGACGCTATGGCTGATGGCCCAGCTGGTTGAGGAGAACTCTCAACTGAAGACCTGTCTTGAGAAGTTCATGGAGTTCTTCACGAGTGTCACGCTTGAGCCCGAGGCACGCAAAAGACTCATGAACCTGGTCTCCCTTGGGTTGTCCGTCGTCCAGGGAGGGCAGATCTTTCTCACCGCCCACGGCCGCAAGTTCGTCGAGAACCGCGACGCGCAGTTGCTGCGCCGGCTTTTCATGGAGCGGATCTTGGGCGCCCAGGAAGTTCGCCAGCTGCTTGACGAAGGAGCCTCAGTGGCTGAGGTGAGACATCTGCTGGACGAGCAGCCCGACCTTGACCTCAGTGCTACCCAAAGTGAGCTTCTTCTGCGGTGGATGGGAAAGCTGGGCCTCCTTTCCACCTAACTTGGTGCAACAGAAACCTGGAACCCGCCGGTTCGTCATCAATATGTCTTACGCGACATGTCTTGACACTACCCGGTGCTGACGGCCGGAGGTGCGCGTGGTCGTCAGCCCTAAGCGTGGTGTCCGATGGCTCTAGTTGCCTTTCGTCACGAGAGCGGGTCCGGGAGCTGGAGCGTTGACTCGTCCTCGCCGCGTGCCCTAGCGACGCGCTCGCGCAAGTGATCGATTTGATTGGTGGGCCACTTATCTCCGACCACCATGTAGGTGATCAGATCAGCGGCGAGGTTGTAGTTCTCTTTCTTCGTCAGGATGTTGTGCGCGGAGTTAATTAGAACGTCGCGCCACAGAGGAGCGGTGAGCTTCCAGTCGAGCTCGTAGGTCCGTTCCACGGCATCTTCAAGGAGCAGGCCAGGTTCGGCCTTGAGGATCTGGGAGAGTGCCTGGAACAGCACGATATGGGTGGCTGGCTTGAACAGCAGCCCGTAGTCGGCGTCCTTGGCACGCAGCTCGGGGAGAAGCTTGGTGTTGTCCCGGCCGTACTTGAGCTTCGGCATACCGTCAAGGACGGTGCTCCACCAGCCCTCAACGTGCTCGTATCCCTGATCCAGGGTTTCCTCTGAGGGACGAACGTGGGTTTTCTTCTCGTTCAGCTCGTCCGCCATGTCGTAGTGCTCGGCGATGATGCGGACGGTCTCGTAGATGGCGCTGAGGGTGGTGAGCTGGGTGCTGCGTTCGGCGATCGTGTTGTTTCTGTAGTTGACCAGCGACTCGTTCTTGTGGTTCTTGCCGGCCAGCGGACCGTCGCCATCGGCCAGGCGTCGGGTCAGGATAGCGAACCCGTCGTCCTCACTGGTCAGGATGTTGTCGCCGCGACTGGTGTTCTTGGCGTAGCGGTTGACCTTGTTGAAGATCTTCCGCGTGTGCTGCGTGCTGATGCGCGGGACGATGATGACGGTTACCTCGTCGTCCCCGACATCCTTAACGTAGTCACCCTCAACGGTGCGCATGAGGTGCACCTCCCGTAGGGCGGCGAAACGGTGTTGACCATCGAGGATGATGCGCTCGCCGCTGTCGATGGTCAGGAAGCCAAAGGAGTCTTTGGCCATCGTGGACCGGTACGCCTTCGGTAGGTTCTTAGCCACCTCGCTGAACGACTCGAACTCCGGTTCCTCCTCGGCGTCTAGCAGCAGGATGATGGCGCCGAAGAAGCGGTCAGGAGAGTTGGCGAGGTACGGGGCGATCTCGGTGCGTACGCGGTAGTCGTTGAGCTCGCGCTGGAGTCGTTCGGTCAAACCGCTGGTGGCCCATTCCTCCTGCTCGCTCGCTGGCCGGGCGACCTGGACGAGGTCGCTCACCTTCATGGTGGTCACGTAGTACGGGGTCGATCCCATCTTGGCTCGGATCGCGGTGTGCAGAGTGGGCATGTCAACTCCCCATGACTTATCAGCTGTTCCGGGGCTAGTCTGCCAACTGTTTGTGATACTCGTGGAGTTGTTTGCGAAAACAGCGCCAGACGGTGTACTGATGGTACGTCAGCGCTGACGGATGCACGTGGGATGGCAAGTCTCCACGGGGGCGTGTGTACGTTAAATGGTTGACGTACGGATAGAGTAGTGTGACGTTCGCGCCGCAAGATCCTCCCCTCAACTGGCTGAACAGCAAGGGCTGTTCAGCGTGGCGCCCTGAAGGGCAGGGCTGGAGGATAGGAGGCGCGAAGTGGCAGGTTTCGATGAAGGGAAGCCCCGTCGACCGTGGACCGGACCCGAGAAGGCTCAGGTGATCATCGGTGTGATCGGGCTGGCCCTTGCGCTTGCCGCCATCGTGGTGCAGTACGCCTCCTAGGTCACTAGGAAGCGTCCACACGCGAGTACGCCCGGCCGCGGCGGGCCGCTGGATATGCAGCGAGCCCGGCCTCGAACAAGGCGACCGGGCTCGTGTTACTGCAGGGAGGGCCTGGCTCTGGCACGAGCTGGGCCCTTCCTTTTTTCTGGTACCCGGCCAAGTTGGGCGGCTACCTACTAGTAAGGACTGTACACCAGGCCAAAAGGTCGCGGTAAGGTATAATGTCGGCCGCCAACGGCGGTGTAGACCCTGTGTCGTTACAAGCTCGCGCCGAGCCATCCGCTGGCCTCGTGGCCTGGGCGTCTTGGTGGTCTCTGTTAGCCGACTCTGGCCCTCTTTCTCTCAGGTGTCCTCCGAGACGGCGGGGGTGCGTGAACTGGCAGGCCAGGGGGATTGGATGTAACCCGCCGTAGAGCAGCAACCGCCGCCGGTGCCACTTCAGCGCGAGAGCTTCCAGCAGGCGCTTTACCGGTCGGCTTGATCGCGGTACCCCTTGTGCCCTTCCTCGCGCGACCCCTGTCGTGCCCCTCACCAGGGGCGGCCGCCGCGATGTCTCTCCGATGTTCGAGCCAGTCTGCCGTCCAAATGCCTTGACGATCAGATGTCGCTCGGCTTTCAGGTGCGGACCCAGCCCGGCTTCTGAGGGGCCACGACCAGGCGCCACGCAACACGATCGCTCACGGTCTCGTAATGCGTAGGTCCCGCTACCTGGCTGTGCCCACTGCACTCATACCCTCAGACGGCAAGAGCGCTGGCTCGGTCCTGATGTCGGCCGTACCCAACCGCAAGCAGCGAAGTCCCCGGGGATATCCCAGGGACTTTTCAGGGACTTTCACGTCTGTCGCAGGGAGATTCCAGGGACGTTTCGCCGCGTAAGCAGGGAAGGCCCCGACAGCGCTGAACGATGTGAACGCGCTGGTCAGGGCCCATCTGTCTAGCACTCGATGATGTTCACCGCGAGCCCGCCCCGCGCCGTCTCCTTGTACTTCACGGACATGTCGGCGCCCGTGTCCTTCATGGTCTTGATGACCTTGTCCAGGGAGACCTTGTGCGAGCCGTCGCCGCGCAGCGCCATCTTCGCGGCGGTCACGGCCTTCACGGCCGCCATGCCGTTGCGCTCGATGCACGGGATCTGGACGAGGCCGCCGACCGGGTCGCAGGTCAGGCCGAGGTTGTGCTCCATGCCGATCTCGGCGGCGTTCTCCACCTGGGAGGGCGAGCCGCCCATGACCTCGGCGAGGGCGCCCGCCGCCATCGAGCAGGCGGAGCCGACCTCGCCCTGGCAGCCGACCTCGGCGCCGGAGATGGAGGCGTTCTCCTTGAAGAGCAGGCCGATGGCGCCCGCGGCGAGCAGGAAGCGGACCACGCCCTCCTCGTCGGCGCCGGGCACGAAGTTCATGTAGTAGTGCAGGACGGCGGGGATGATGCCCGCGGCGCCGTTCGTCGGGGCGGTGACGACACGGCCGCCCGCGGCGTTCTCCTCGTTCACGGCCATGGCGTAGAGCGTGATCCACTCCATCGCGCGGGCCTGCGGGTCGCCCTCGGCGCGGAGCTGGCGGGCGGAGTTGGCCGCGCGGCGGCGGACCTTGAGGCCGCCGGGCAGGATGCCCTCGCGGGACATGCCGCGCGAGACGCAGGACTGCATGACGCCCCAGATGTCGAGGAGCCCGGCACGGATCTCGTCCTCCGTGCGCCAGGCCTTCTCGTTCTCCAGCATCATCGCGGAGATGGAGAGGCCGGTCTCCTCCGCGCGGCGCAGCAGCTCGTCGCCGGTGCGGAAGGGGTGCCTGAGGACGGTGTCGTCCGGCACGATCGGGTTGTCGCCCTCGACCGCCGCCTCGTCGACGACGAAGCCGCCGCCCACGGAGTAGTAGGTCTTGGTGAGGAGCGTGCCGCCCTCATGGTCACAGGCGCTGATCGACATGCCGTTGGCGTGGTACGGCAGGGCCTTGCGACGGTGCAGGACCAGGTCCTCGGCGAAGTCGAAGTCGATCTCGTGCATGCCGAGCAGGCTGATCCGGCCGCTCTCCTTGATCCGCTCCACGCGGTCGTCGGCGCTCTCCACGTCCACGGTGCGCGGCGACTCGCCCTCCAGGCCGAGCAGGACGGCCTTGGGGGTGCCGTGGCCGTGCCCGGTCGCGCCGAGCGAACCGAAGAGCTCGGCCCGTATCGCATGGGTGTGGGCCATGAGGCCCTCGTTCTTGAGGCGGCTCGCGAACATGCGGGCGGCGCGCATCGGGCCGACCGTGTGGGAGCTGGACGGGCCGATGCCGATCGAGAACAGGTCGAAGACCGAGATGGCCACGGAACACTCCAAGGGTGGTTGGTAGACGCCGTTGTCTGCCGGGGTCGTGCAGAGGTACAAGGCGGTGCGGGAACTACGGGTGGCGGGTGACGACACACGTGGTGCGGGGCACCCTGCTCACCATCCAGTGTGCAAGGTGCCCCGATGTTTCGTACGTACGAACAAAAGCGTACGAAACTACTTCAGGCCGGGGTAAAGCGGGTGCTTGTCGGCCAGAGCGGTCACGCGGGCCTTGAGGGAGTCCGCGTCGAAGCCCGGCTTGAGGGCCTCGGCGATGATGTCGGCGACCTCGCGGAAGTCCTCGTCACCGAAACCGCGGGTGGCGAGCGCGGGCGTGCCGATCCGCAGGCCCGAGGTGATCATCGGGGGGCGCGGGTCGTTCGGGACCGCGTTGCGGTTGACCGTGATGCCGACCTCGTGGAGGCGGTCCTCGGCCTGCTGCCCGTCGAGCTCGCTGTTCCGCAGGTCCACCAGGACCAGGTGCACGTCCGTGCCGCCGGACAGGACGTCGACGCCGACGGCCTTCGCGTCGTCCTGGACCAGGCGCTCGGCCAGGATGCGGGCGCCGTCCAGGGTGCGCTGCTGGCGCTCCTTGAATTCATCCGAGGCCGCGACCTTGAAGGAGACGGCCTTGGCCGCGATCACGTGCTCCAGCGGGCCGCCCTGGAAGCCGGGGAAGACCGCGGAGTTCAGCTTCTTGGCGAATTCCTTGTCGCGGGCCAGGATGACGCCGCCGCGCGGGCCGCCGAGGGTCTTGTGCGTCGTGGAGGTGACCACGTCCGCGTAGGGCACCGGGTTCGGGTGCAGGCCCGCGGCGACGAGACCGGCGAAGTGCGCCATGTCGACCCAGAGCTTCGCGCCGACCTCGTCGGCGATCCGGCGGAACTCGGCGAAGTCCAGGTGGCGCGGGTAGGCGGACCAGCCCGCGATGATCACCTTCGGGCTGTTCTCCTTGGCCAGGCGCTCGACCTCGGCCATGTCGATCAGACCGGTGTCGTCCACGTGGTAGGCGACCACGTTGAACTGCTTGCCGGAGAAGTTCAGGCGCATGCCGTGGGTGAGGTGGCCGCCGTGCGCCAGGTCAAGGCCGAGGATCGTGTCGCCGGGCTGGGCGATCGCGAAGAGGGCGGCCTGGTTGGCGGAGGCGCCGGAGTGCGGCTGAACGTTGGCGTACTCGGCGCCGAACAGGTCCTTGAGCCGGTCGATCGCGATCTGCTCGGTCACGTCCACGTGCTCACAGCCGCCGTAGTAGCGGCGGCCGGGGTAGCCCTCGGCGTACTTGTTGGTGAGGACGGTGCCCTGGGCCTCCATGACGGCGACCGGAGCGAAGTTCTCCGAGGCGATCATTTCCAGGGTCGACTGCTGGCGGTGGAGCTCGGCGTCGACGGCGGCGGCGACATCCGGGTCCAGCTCGTGGAGAGGGGTGTTCAGAAGCGACATCACACGGTCCCTATCGGTAAAGGTCAGCCGGCGGAGAAGGCGGTGTACTCGTCGGCGGAGAGCAGGTCGCCCGGCTCCTCCGTGACGCGCACCTTGAACAGCCATCCGCCCTCGAAGGGAGCGGAATTGACCAGCGAGGGGTCGTCGACGACGTCCTGGTTGGCGGCGACGACCTCGCCGTTCACCGGGGAGTAGAGGTCGCTGACCGACTTGGTCGACTCCAGCTCGCCGCAGGTCTCGCCCGCGGTCACGGTGTCGCCGACCTCCGGAAGCTGCACGAAGACGACGTCACCGAGCGCGTTGGCGGCGTGCTCCGTGATGCCGATGGTCGACACGCCCTCCTCGGCGGCCGACAGCCACTCGTGCTCCTTGCTGTAACGCAGCTGCTGGGGGTTGCTCATGTCCTGAATTCTCCTGTACGCGGGTGGGTGCTGCGGAACGGGGACGGTGTGGGTGGGGTCACTCCTGGCGCTGGAGTGCCATGACCCCGCGCACCGAGTGTCACTTCTGGCGCTTGTAGAACGGAAGCGCCACGACCTCGTACGGCTCGTGGGTGCCGCGGATGTCCACGCCCACGCCCTCGGTGCCGGGGGCGGCGTGCCCGGCGTCGACGTAGGCCATGGCGATCGGCCTGCCCAGCGTCGGCGACGGGGCGCCGGAGGTGACCTCGCCGATGACCTTGCCGTCGGCGACCACGGAGAAGCCCGCGCGCGGCACCCGGCGGCCCGCGGCGACGAGGCCGACCAGCTTGCGCGGCGGCGCGGTCTCGGCGCGCTCGGCGGCGGCCGCGAGGGCGGCACGGCCCACGAAGGTCTCCGCCTGCGAGGTCTTCTCGAACTTCACGACCCGGCCGAGCCCCGCGTCGAACGGGGTCAGCTGGGCGGTCAGCTCGTGCCCGTACAGCGGCATGCCCGCCTCCAGGCGCAGGGTGTCACGGCAGGAGAGGCCCGCGGGCACCATGCCGACGGGCGTGCCCGCCTCCATCAGCGCGCCCCACAGCTTCTCCGCGTCACCGGGGGCGACGAAGAGCTCGAAGCCGTCCTCGCCGGTGTAGCCCGTACGGGCGATCAGGGCGGGGACGCCCGCGACGGTGCCGGGCAGGCCCGCGTAGTACTTCAGGCCGTCCAGGTCGGCGTCCGTGAGTGACTTCAGGATGCCGGGGGACTCGGGGCCCTGGACGGCGAGGAGCGCGTAGGCCTCGCGGTCGTCGCGGACCTCGGCGTCGAACGAACCGGCGCGGGCGGTGAGCGCGTCCAGGACGACCTGCGCGTTCGAGGCGTTGGCGACGACCATGTACTCCGTCTCGCCGAGGCGGTAGACGATCAGGTCGTCCAGGATGCCGCCGTCCTCGGCGACGATCATCGTGTAGCGGGCGCGGCCGACACCCACGGAGCCGATGTTGCCGACGAGGGCGAAGTTCAGGAAGTCGACGGCCGCGGGGCCCGTGACGGTGATCTCACCCATGTGGGAGAGGTCGAAGAGGCCGGCCTTGGTGCGCACGGCGTTGTGCTCGTCGCGCTCGCTGGCGTACCGCAGCGGCATGTCCCAGCCCGCGAAGTCGGTCATGGTCGCGCCGAGCGCCCGATGCACGGCATCGAGGGCGGTGAGGCGGGGGGCAGTGCTCATGAAGGGAACTCCCAGGGCATGACGGGCGAGGTCGATCCTCCCCATCTGTCATCAGTACCTGAGAGGTTCGCCGCGAGCGTCCCGGCGTCGGGACGAACGGCTTGCACCTTGGGTGGGACCGTGGAGACGGCCCGCTTTTCAGATGTGCCTCGCCCGCGCGGTACGGGGCCTGAGAGATTCAAGGGAGGAACTTGCTCCTTCGGCGCCCCTGCACGTCGTACGACGGGTGCTGGGGACTCTCCCGCGCGGATTCAAACGGCCTGTATGGAGTTGGCGGGCACATCATTGCACGCGGCTTCGTAAAGGGGGAGCCGCGGTCCACGAAATGCCCTTGTCCGGCATTACCTTCTCTTTACACTTGGCGGGGAAAGCAGTACGTGACAGCTACGGGGAGGCCGATCACGGTGCGCAGCAGGACCAGTGCCTACGCAACGACCACGGGGGTGGCGCTGCCGGGGCAGGCCGCCGCCCCGCCCAGGGAGAGCTGCCAACCGCTGCTCCCCGTGGCCGTCGTCCGCGACCTGCGGCAGCGGGCCGGACACAGCCCGCACCGCCTCACCTTCGCCGAGGGCGACCTCGTCGTCGTCTCCGGACTGCCCGGTGGCGGAAAGTCGACGCTGATGCGGCAGGCGGTGCCGGGGCCGCGCATCGACTCCCAGGACACCCGGGACCGCTGGGCGGCGCGCATGCCGGGCCGCCTGCCGTACGCGGTCTACCGCCCCCTGGTCCGCCTCGCGCACTACCGCGGCCTGCGCCGGGTGCTGCGCTCGGGGGCGAGCGTCGTCGTGCACGACTGCGGCACGCAGGCCTGGGTCCGCCGCTGGCTGGCCCGCGAGGCGCTGCGCCGCGGACGCACTCTGCACCTGCTCCTCCTCGACGTCCCGGCGGACACCGCGCTCCAGGGCCAGCGCGAGCGCGGGCGCGGCGTCTCGAGGTACGCGTTCGCGCGGCACCGCAGGGCCGTCGGCCGCCTGGTCGGCGACGCCGAGCGGGGCGAGCTGCCGCGCGGCTGCGGCTCCGCGGTGCTCATGGACCGGGCGGCGGCCCGGGTGCTGCGGGGGATCGCCTTCGACGGATGAGCGCGGGCGGTGCCTTCGACCGGTGAGCGGGGGCGGCGCTAGGGTGCGAGCCGCAGGCAGAGCGGTCGCGAGCAGGGGTTGGACTGATGGATTTTCCGGGGCAGGCACAGGCGCACCCGTACACCGGATGGCCGGGCAACGAACTGGAAGAGGTCCTCGCGGCCTCGCTCGGCGCCCCGGCGTCGGCGGGCGGCCGGATCGTGGAGGTGCTCGGCCGCAGCCAGCTGTGGATACCGCTGCCGAACGGCGGCGGCCCCGAGGACGGCACCCTCGACCTGCCGACCCTGGAGATCGAGGGCCAGGCCTACGTCCCCGTCTTCACCTCCGAGCAGCAGTTCCGCCAGGCCCTGGGTGACGCGGCCGACCGCATGGGCCGCACCGTGGCGCCCGCGGTGGAGTTCGCGCGCGGCCTCCCGCCCCAGCTCGGCATCGCGCTGAACCCGGACGGCACCGTCGGCGTCCCGCTGCCGCCCGCGGCCGTCGCCGAGCTCTGCCGGGCCGGGCGCACCGAACTGGACGGCCCCGCGGCCGGCGGCCGGGTCCGCCTGTACGAGCCGGACTGGCAGCACGACCCGGTGGACTTCCTCTCCGCCGCCGCGCGCGAGTTCGAAGCGGCCGGTGTCGTCCTGACCGCCCGCCGCTGCCTGGCCGACGTCGAGACCGACGACCCCACCCTCTTCGTCGGCGTCGAGCTGAGCACCTGGGAGGGCAACGCGCGCGATCTGCCCATGGAGGCCCTCGGCCGCGCCCTCGGACAGGTCCCGGTCCCCTGGCCGGTCAACCTCGTCCTGCTCGACGTGGCCCAGGACCCGGTGGGCGACTGGCTGCGCGACAGGGTGCGGCCGTTCTACTCCCGCTAGCGGCGACCCATACCAGTACGCGCCGGGCCGAGGGCCGCGTACGTCAAGTCCGCGCCGGGGCCGACGCTTAAGCTGGTTGCATGACCCGGCCGGGGTACCCCGGCCGTCAGGGTCCTTGAGTCCACCAGGTTCGTCGTGAAGGGGCGGTAACGGGTGAGTGCGTCGGGCACGGCCGCGGCCGGGCAGGTCGAGCAGATGCTGCGCCAAGTGACGCCCGGGGGTTACGACGCGTACGAGGCACTGCTGCGCGCGCTCGCCGCCGACCAGGTGTGGATGCTGCTCTGGCACGGCCAGGCGGGATCGCCCGACGCCCAGTACGGCAACATGGAGGTGGCGGGCCTTGGGTACGCACCGTGCGTGACCTCCGCCCAGGAGCTCTCCGCGAGTGGCTGGAACCGCAGCCATGAGGTGGTGCGCGGCATCGATGTCGCCCGCACCCTCTACCCCGACCTGTACGGCCTCTGGCTCAACCCGCACGCCCCCGGCGGCGGCGTCGGCGTCCCCTGGCTCGATCTGCGCCGCATCGCGTGCGGCCTTGACCTGCTGCCAGCCGGACCGCTCAGGCTGACCGAGCCGGCCATCGAGATCCCCCAGTTCTACGCCCTCCTGACGCAGAACGCGCACCGCACCTCCGCCGTGCGCTCACTGCGCCGCGCCTGGGTGCAGCCCGCCCTCGGGGCGCCGTATCTGGCCATCGGCCTCGATGTGTACGACACCTCGCCGCCGTCGGTCGACGCGGTGCGGGCGATGATGCAGCAGTCCATCGCGGCCGTCCCCGACGGGCTCCCGGTGTCGACCGTCGCGATGTCCGATGATTACGACCCGGTGGCGATGTGGCTACGAGCCAACGCCAGGCCGTTTTACGACCGCGAGGCCCAGGCCGCCCCGGCGCCCGCGGGCGGTTACGGCTACCCGGCGCAGTACTGAGCGCCTCCGACCGGCACTGAACAGCGCGAACGGACAGGATGTCCGTTCTGGTGCGACAGGGGTCCTATGGACTCCTGTGCCATCTTGTGACCCAACTGCCCCGTGTTCGCACCCCGTTCACACGCGTCCGCATAACGGAACACCTCGAACAGCATCACGGTTGCGCATCCATTCACCTTCAAGACTGGTAACAGATCGCGACGGGGATGAAGACTCCCGCTCCAGGGGCCTTCGCCCCTGTGTACGACGGACTGATCACGTCGCTACAGCGGCAAGTGCGGGCCGGTCACCACCGGTTGAGAGGGGTCCCTGCCACGATGACGGCACCATTGCATGACACACCTGCGGACGCGGACCCGACCGAGGACGTCGCTCCCGCAGTTGATGCAGGGGTGAAGAAGGTCGAGGGCCGTTCCCTCAAGCAGATCGCCTGGAACCGCCTGAAGCGGGACAAGGTCGCCCTCGCGGGCGGCATCACGGTGGTTTTCCTGGTCCTGGTCGCCGTCTTCGCGCCCCTGATCGTGAGCCTGCTCGGCCATCCGCCCAACGACTTCCACCAGGACAAGCTCGATGAGCTGACGAACCTGCCCAAGGGCGCGCTCGGCGGCGTGAGCAGCGACTTCCTCTTCGGGGTCGAGCCCAACAAGGGCCGCGACGTCTTCAGCCGCATCGTCTACGGCGCCCGGATCTCGCTCCTCGTGGCGTTCCTCGCGGCCATCGTCGCCGTGGCGCTCGGCACCCTCTTCGGGATCATCGCCGGTTACTTCGGCGGCTGGGTCGACGCCCTGATCAGCCGCGTGATGGACGTGCTGCTCTCGTTCCCGCAGCTCCTCTTCATCATCTCCCTGGTCTCCGTGCTCCCCGACGACCTGCTGGGCCTGACCGGCACCAGCGTGCGCGTCGCGATCCTCGTCCTGGTCATCGGCTTCTTCGGCTGGCCCTACGTCGGACGCATCGTCAGAGGCCAGACGCTTTCGCTGCGTGAGCGCGAGTACGTCGAAGCGGCCCGCAGCCTCGGCGGCGGCAAGCGCCACATCCTCTTCCGTGAGCTGCTGCCCAACCTGGTCGCGCCGATCACCGTCTACGCGACGCTGATGATCCCGACCAACATCCTCACGGAGGCGGCCCTGAGCTTCCTCGGCGCCGGCGTGAAGCCGCCGACGGCCTCCTGGGGCGGCATGCTGCGGGACGCGCTGGAGACCTACGAGCACGACCCGATGTTCATGGTCTTCCCCGGCGTGACGATCTTCATCACCGTGCTGGCCTTCAACCTCTTCGGCGACGGGCTGCGGGACGCGCTCGACCCGAAGGGGACGCGTTAGAAGTCCCCTACTGACTTGCCCCTGCCGCATGTCAGGTGGCTCTACCCATGGTTCTCAGGCAGCAGATGGCCAGGGACCGCGAATCTCGGAGGTTACGAGAAAATGCCCACAGTTTCCTCGAAACGACGGCTCACCGCTGGTGCGGCCCTCGTGGTCGCGGCGCTGGTGACCACCACGGCGTGCGGCGGCGGTGACGGTGACGGAGACGGCGACTCGAAGGGTGCGGGCTACAACGCCGCGCTGAACAAGATCGCCAACCCCTCGAAGAAGACGGGGGGCACGCTGAAGATGGTCGGCAAGCAGGACCTCGACTCGGCCGACCCCCAGCGTGCCTACTACGGCATGTCGTGGGACTTCATGCGCTTCTACACCCGCCAGCTCGTCACGTACGACACCAAGCCGGGCAAGGCGGGCACGAAGCTGGTCCCGGACCTCGCCACCTCCACGGCGAAGATCTCCAAGGACGGCAAGACCTACACGTACAAGCTGCGTGACGGCCTGACCTGGGAGGACGGCTCGAAGCTGACCTCCAAGGACGTCAAGTACGGCATCGAGCGCATCTGGGCGACGGACACCATCACCGGTGGCCCGGGCTACATCAAGCAGACGCTCGACCCCAAGGGCAAGTACAAGGGCCCGTACAAGGACACCTCGAAGGAGGGTCTGGCCGCGATCGAGACGCCCGACGACCAGACCATCGTCTTCAAGCTGCCCAAGCGCAACGGTGACTTCGAGCAGTTCCTCGCGATGCCGACCGGCTCCGCGGTGAAGAAGGAGAAGGACACCAAGGCCAAGTACACCCAGCGGCCGTTCTCCGCGGGCCCGTACAAGTTCGAGTCGTACAAGGCCGGCAAGAAGATCGTCCTCGTCCGCAACGACAAGTGGAAGAAGTCCTCGGACCCGATCCGCGCGGCGCTGCCGGACAAGATCGACGTGACGATCTCCGCCAACCTGGAGGAGAACGACAAGAAGCTGATGGAGGGCGACTACGACCTCGACATGAACGGCACGGGCATGACCCAGTCCGGTCGTGTCACGGCCGTCTCCGACCACCGTGACAGCGTCGACAACATGCACACGTCCTTCGTGCGCTACGTCGCCCTGATCCACACGGCGAAGCCCTTCGACAACGTCCACTGCCGCAAGGCCGTCTTCTACGCCACCGACTTCGCGAGCCTCCAGCAGACCCGCGGCGGCAAGGTCGCGGCCGGTGACATCGCCAACAGCACCTTCCCGAAGGCGATCCCGGGCTACAGCGACTACGACCCGTACGGTGTCCTGGAGCGCAAGGGCAAGCCGGACGCCGCCAAGGCCAAGGACGAGCTCAAGCAGTGCGGCAAGCCCAGCGGCTTCGCCACCAAGCTGACCGCCCGCAACAACAACCCGGGTGAGGTCGACGCCGCCGAGGCGCTCCAGGCCCAGCTCGCCAAGGTCGGCATCAAGGTCGAGGTCGACTCCCTCGACGGCGCCGACACCTCCAGCATCACCGGCTCGCCCTCCGTCGTGAAGAAGCGCGGCTACGGCATGACGATGAGCGGCTGGGGCCCGGACTTCCCGTCCGGCCAGGGCTACGCGCAGCCGCTGTTCGACAGCCGCTTCCTGAACCCGACCGGCAACTACAACGAGTCGCAGATCAAGGACAAGAAGGTCGACGGCCTCTTCGACAAGGCGATCGCGGAGACCGACCCCGCCAAGGCCGGTGAGATCTACAAGGAGCTCGACAAGAAGATCCTTGACAACGCCGACTGGATGCCCTTCCTCTACGAGAAGAACATCACCTGGCGCGGGCCGCGGCTGACCAACGCCTACATGTCGGACGGCTACAACGGCCGTTACGACTACGTCTCCCTCGGCGTCGTGAAGTAACACCCCAGCAGGAAACGCAGTTCACGCAAGTCCCGTAGTTGAACGAACACCGCCGCCGAATCCCGCCAGTCCGAAGGGCAGGTGATGGCCCCGGGCGGTGGCCGGGACCCCTCACAAGGGGGTTCCGGCCACCGCCGGGCCGCGCACAGTGCTTGCTTATCTCATCCGGCGCCTGATCGCCGTAGTCATCATGGTGCTGGTCGTACTGCTCGCGACCTTCACCGTCTTCTTCATGCTGCCCAAGTGGGCGGGACAGGACATCGCCGTCCTCTTCGCCGGCAAGGCCACCGGAGCCGAGCAGATCGAGGGCATCCGGACCAAACTGGGACTCGACGACCCGCTGCTCGTCCAGTTCTGGGACTTCATCAAGGGCATCCCGATGGGGCGCGACTACGTCAACGGAAGTGACGTCACGCACTGCCCCGCGCCCTGCTTCGGCTACTCCTTCCGCACCGAGGCTCCCGTCTGGGAGACCCTCAAGGACGCGCTGCCCGTCACCGCCGCACTCGCCGCCGGCGCCTGTGTGCTGTGGCTCGCGGGCGGTGTCGCCACCGGCGTCGTCTCCGCACTGCGCCGCGGCACCATCTGGGACCGCGCCGCGATGACCACCGCGCTCGCCGGTGTCTCGCTCCCCGTCTTCTTCACCGGCATGATCGCGATGGGCGTCTTCGTCCACCAGCTCGGCTGGGTCAAGATCGCCGACAGTCTCAGTACCGACGACTCCATCGACGTCTGGCTGGAGACACTGATCCTGCCGTGGATCGTGCTGGCCTTCCTCAACGCCGCGATGTACGCGAGACTCACCCGCGCCACCATGCTGGAAGTGCTCGGTGAGGACTACATCCGCACCGCCCGCGCCAAGGGCCTCGGTGAGGGCGTCGTCATCCGCAAGCACGCGCTGCGCTCCGCGATGACCCCGATCCTCACGGTCTTCGGACTCGACCTCGGTGTCCTCATGGGCGGCGCCGTGCTCACCGAGTCCACGTTCAACCTGCCGGGGCTCGGCCTGGAGGCGGTCAGGGCCATCAGCAGCAAGGACCTGCCCGTGATTCTCGGCGTGACCCTGTGTGCGGCGCTCGCGATCGCCGTGGCCAACCTCGTCGTCGACCTTATGTACGCCGTCATCGACCCGCGAGTGAGGCTGGGATGACCGAACTGTCCAAGAGCGGTGCCGCGGTGGGCGAGCCCGTCGCGGGATCGCCCGCTCCCTCCGCCTTCCTGGAGGTGCGCGACCTCAAGGTGCACTTCCCGACCGACGACGGCCTGGTCAAGTCCGTCGACGGGCTCAACTTCACGCTGGAGAAGGGCAAGACCCTCGGCATCGTGGGCGAGTCCGGCTCCGGCAAGTCGGTGACCTCGCTCGGCATCCTGGGCCTGCACACCGCGGGCCAGTACGGCTCCCGCAAGGCGCAGATCTCCGGCGAGATCTGGCTCAACGGCCAGGAGCTGCTGGGCGCCGACCCCGTCGCCGTGCGCAAGCTGCGCGGCCGCGAGATGGCGATGATCTTCCAGGACCCGCTCTCCGCGCTGCACCCGTACTACTCCATCGGCCAGCAGATCACCGAGGCGTACCGGGTCCACAACGACGTCGACAAGAAGACCGCCCGCAAGCGCGCCGTCGAGATGCTCGACCGCGTGGGCATCCCGCAGCCCGACAAGCGCGTGGACTCCTACCCGCACGAGTTCTCCGGCGGCATGCGCCAGCGCGCGATGATCGCCATGGCGCTCGTCAACAACCCCGAGCTGCTCATCGCCGACGAGCCGACCACCGCCCTCGACGTCACCGTCCAGGCGCAGATCCTCGATCTCATCCGGGATCTGCAGAAGGAGTTCGGCTCCGCCGTCATCATGATCACGCACGACCTGGGCGTCGTCGCCGAGATGGCCGACGAGCTCCTGGTCATGTACGGCGGCCGGTGCGTGGAGCGCGGCCCCGCGGAGAAGGTCTTCTACGAGCCCCAGCACCCCTACACCTGGGGCCTCCTCGGCTCGATGCCCCGCATCGACCGCGAGGAGACCGACCGGCTCATCCCGGTCAAGGGCTCCCCGCCCAGCCTGATCAACCTGCCGAGCGGCTGCGCCTTCAACCCGCGCTGCCCCTACGCGGACGTCCCCAAGGACCAGATCACCCGCCGCGAGCGTCCCGAACTGACCCTGGTGGCCGACGGACACTACTCCGCCTGCCACATGTCGCGGGAAGAGCGCACCCGGATCTGGACCGAAGAGATTGCGCCGAAGCTGTGAACGATGACGTGAAGGGCCAGGAGATGACGATCCCGGCGCAGACGAAGGGCTCGCCCGAGCCGCTGCTCAAGGTCGACGGCCTGGTGAAGCACTTCCCCATCAAGAAGGGGCTGCTCCAGCGCCAGGTGGCGGCCGTGCAGGCGGTCGACGGGCTCACCTTCGACGTCCGTCCCGGCGAGACGCTCGGCGTGGTGGGCGAGTCCGGCTGCGGCAAGTCGACGATGGGCCGCCTCATCACCCGCCTCCTCGAGCCGACCGGCGGCCGGGTCGAGTTCGAGGGCACGGACATCACCCATCTGAACACCGGTGGCATGCGCCCGCTCCGCCGCGACGTCCAGATGATCTTCCAGGACCCGTACTCGTCGCTGAACCCGCGGCACACGATCGGCACGATCGTCGGCGCGCCCTTCAAGCTCCAGGGCGTCAAGCCCGAGGGCGGCGTGAAGAAGACCGTGCAGGAGATGCTGGAGCGCGTCGGGCTCAACCCCGAGCACTACAACCGCTACCCGCACGAGTTCTCCGGCGGCCAGCGCCAGCGCATCGGCATCGCGCGGGCGCTCGCCCTGCGGCCCAAGCTGGTCGTGGCGGACGAGCCGGTCTCGGCCCTGGACGTGTCCATCCAGGCACAGGTCGTCAACCTCCTGGACGACCTCCAGGACGAGCTCGGCCTGACGTACGTGATCATCGCGCACGACCTGTCGGTCATCCGGCACGTGTCGGACCGCATCGCGGTGATGTACCTCGGCAAGATCGTGGAGCTGGCGAACCGCAAGGACCTCTACTCCACGCCGATGCACCCGTACACCAAGGCGCTGCTCTCCGCCGTGCCGGTGCCCGACCCCAAGCGGCGCGGCGTCAAGAGCGAGCGCATCCTGCTCCGCGGCGACGTCCCCTCGCCGATCGACCCGCCGAGCGGCTGCCGCTTCCACACGCGGTGCTGGAAGGCGACGGAGATCTGCAAGACCAAGGAACCGCCGCTCGCCATGCTGGCCACGGGCCACCAGGTGGCCTGCCACCACCCGGAGAACGCCGAGGACCAGGCGCCCGAGGACACCAAGCTGCTCTCGGTCGCCAAGGAGGCGATCGAGGTGGTGACGGTGGTCGCCAAGGCGGAGGAGCCGGAGGCCACGGCCAAGCCGGAGCCCGCCGAGCCCGAGGCCGCGAAGCCGGAGCCCGCCGGGTCGGACAAGGGTGCCGCCGAGCCCGACAAGGGCGCGGCCGAGCCGGACAAGGGTGCCGTCGCGAAGGACAAGGGTCAGAAGTCGACTGACGGCTAAGGCAAGTTGACCCGGGCAAAGTACGCGCTACGGGTCATGTACATGCCGTAACGGGAGAGTGCAGAGTCTGCGTGTCCGTTCCATCGAACACCCCATCGGAACGCGTTCGAAGGGAAGACTCATGGCACTCTCCCGTTCGGCACGTCTGGGCGCGCTCGCGACCGCGGCGCTCTCGTTCTGTCTGATCGCCGCCGCCCCCGCGCCCCACCCCGGCTCCGACGGCGTCGGCGACCCGTACTTCCCCCAGCTCGGCAACGGCGGCTTCGACATCCGCCACTACGCCCTGGACCTCGCCTACGAACCGGACACCGACCGGCTCGACGCCCGCGCCACGATCACCGCGCGCGCCACCCAGCACCTCTCCTCCTTCGACCTGGACCTCCAGAAGCTCACGGTGACCCGCGTCGAGGTGAACGGCAGACGGGCGGCCTTCACGCGCGGGGGCGACGAGATCCGGATCACCCCCCGCGAGGCCCTGCGCAAGAACAAGACCTTCGAGGTGAGCGTCGACTACGGCGGCGTGCCCGAACCGCTCAGCGGCCCCATCGTCTTCGGCTCCGACTACGGCTGGATGAAGACCGCCGACGGCGTCTTCGTGGCCTGCGAGCCGAACGCGGCCTCCACCTGGTTCCCGGGCAGTGACCACCCCTCGGACAAGGCCGCCTTCGACATCCGCATCAAGGCGCCCAAGGGGCTGACCTCGGTCTCCAACGGCCGTCTGGTCGGCACCTCCACCAAGGGCGGGCACACCACGGCGCACTGGCGCGAGACCAAGCCGATGGCGACCTATCTCGCGACCGCCACCATCGGGAAGTTCGACGTACGGACCGGGAGGACCCCAGGAGGCACGCCCATCTATGTGGCGATCGACCCGACGCTGCCGAAGGGCGACGTCGACGTCTACGGCATCACGGGCGAGGTCACGGACTACTGGTCGAAGGTCTTCGGCCCGTACCCCTTCGAGGAGACCGGCGCGATCGTCGACGACATGCCGCAGGCCGGATTCTCCCTGGAGACCCAGACGAAGCCGATCTACTCGGCCGTCCGCTCGGAGAACACGATCGTCCACGAACTGGCCCACCAGTGGTTCGGCGACTCCGTCTCGCCCGCGTCCTGGAACCACATCTGGCTCAACGAGGGCTTCGCGACGTACGGCCCCTGGCTCTGGAACGAGTACAAGGGACGCGCGAGCGCCCATGAGTCCTTCATGGCCGCCTACAACGCGCGCCCGGCCGACTCCCCGTTCTGGCAGACGGTCGTCGGCGACCCGCAGCGCGACACGATGTTCGCCTCGGCCGTCTACCAGCGCGGCGCGATGACGCTCCAGGTGCTGCGGGAGCGCATCGGGGACAAGGACTTCTTCCGGCTCCTGAAGAGCTGGGTGGGGCAGAAGCGCTACTCCAACGCCACCACCGACGACTTCGTCCGGCTGGCCGAGCGGGTCTCCGGCGAGCAGCTCGACGAGCTGTTCCACACCTGGCTCTTCACCAAGGGGAAGCCCGCGCTTCCTTAAGGCGTCCCGGCCGTCCCGGCCGTCCCGGGCAGCTCGGGTCCCGTGACGCGCCAGCCGCCGACCGCCCGGTAGGCGGAGTCGTACACGGTCTCCGCGTCACCGGGCTCCAGGGCGTAGTGGCCGAGGTTGCCGCCCCAGTACCGCAGAATCCGGCCCAGCTCCTCGGCCGCCCGCCCGTCGAACGCCGTCTCACCCATGTCGACCTCCAGCACGAACCGCATGCCGCCCGCTCTCCTCTCGTCCGTTTCCGTGCACTCCTTCACGCCTTCAACGGTCTCATTGAACCGCCCATGGGGACTTTGGAGCTCTGTGGCGCCGAGCGACGCGGAAAGAAGAGGGAGAGCGGGCCGGGCAAGTCTCAAACGCGGGTCAGGTGTGCGAGAGACGGGGGCGCGCGCGGGTAAGAATGGCGCGTGCTCCAGGATCTGTTCACGCCCTCCGTCCAGCACGCGCTCGACATCGTGGGGATCTTCGTCTTCGCGATCTCCGGCGCGCTGCTCGCCGTGCGCAAGAACTTCGACGTCTTCGGCATCGCCGTGCTCGCCGAGGTGACCGCGCTGGGCGGAGGGCTCTTCCGCGATCTGGTCATCGGGGCGGTCCCGCCGGCCGCCTTCACCGACCTCGGCTACTTCATCACCCCGCTCTTCGCGGCCCTCCTGGTCTTCTTCCTCCATCCGGAGGTGGAGCGCACCCAGCTCGCGGTGAACATCTTCGACGCCGCCGGACTCGGCCTGTTCTGCGTCACGGGCACGACCAAGGCGTACGACTACGGCCTCGGCCTCACCTCGTCGGCGGCGCTCGGGCTCATGACCGCGGTGGGCGGCGGCGTGCTGCGCGACATCATCGCCAACGAGGTGCCCTCGCTGGTCCGCTGGGACCGTGACCTCTACGCCGTGCCCGCGATCGTCGGCGCCACGATGGTCGCCCTCTGCATCCACTACGAGCAGCTCACGACCCTCACCACCTCCGTCGCCATCCTGACGGCGTTCACGCTGCGGCTGCTCGCGATGCGCTACCACTGGAGGGCGCCACGGGCCTGGAACCGCCGCTCGACGGCGGTGGAGGCGGAGGTGGAGGAGACGCCGTAGCGCCACAGGGGCTACAGGGCCCTATGGTGCCGCAGGCAAAAGCTACCGCTCAGTAATTAGATGTTGTACGTTGCTGCCATGGCAACGGCAGCATCAGTACCCGCATCGGCGCCCGCGGGCATCGGCGACAGCGAATTCGACCGCGACACGGCGGTCACCCGGCGCGAGCCCGGCGTGTACGACATCGACCTCTCCGCCGGGTGGACGATCATCAGCGCCGTCAACGGCGGCTATCTCCTCGCCGTGCTCGGCCGCGCGCTCGCCGACGCACTGCCGCACGCCGACCCGTTCACTGTCTCCGCGCACTACCTCACCGCCTCGCACCCGGGACCCGCCGTGATCCGCACGGACGTGGTGCGCGCGGGCCGCACGCTCTCCACCGGGCAGGCCTCGCTCTTCCAGTACGACGACGAGGGCCGCGAGATCGAGCGCATCCGCGTGCTCGCCTCGTACGGGGACCTCGACGCGCTCCCCGAGGACGTCCGCACCACCGCCGAGCCGCCCGCGATGCCGCCGCTCGACCAGTGCTTCGGCGCCCAGGACGCCCCCGATCACCAGCCGGTCCCCGGCAGTTCGGCCATCGCCGACCGCCTCTTCCTCAAGCTGGACCCGAGCACGCTCGGCTGGGCGCTCGGGCAGCCCAGCGGCAAGGGGGAGATGCGCGGCTGGTTCGGCCTGGCCGACGGCCGCGACGCGGACCCGCTGTCGCTGCTGCTCGCGGTGGACGCGCTGCCGCCGACCGCGTTCGAGATGGGCCTGACCGGCTGGGTGCCGACCGTGGAACTGACGGTGCACGTCCGCCACCGCCCGGCCCCGGGACCGCTCCGGGTCGCGATCAGCACGCGCAACCTCGCGGGCGGATTCCTGGAGGAGGACGCGGAGGTCTGGGACAGCGAGGACCGCCTGGTCGCCCAGTCGCGCCAGCTCGCCCGGGTACGGCTGGGCTAGGTCCTTCCGGTACCGCGCCGGGCCCGTGGGGCGCGGGCGGGGGTAGGGGATGCTTGCCCGGTGAAGTCCGACCGGTTGCTCTCCATCCTGCTGCTGCTCCAGACGCGGGGCCGGGTGCCCGCGCACGAGCTGGCCGAGCGCCTCGGCGTGTCCGTCCGCACCATCTACCGGGACGTCGAGGCGCTCTCCGCCTCCGGTGTCCCGGTCTACGCCGAGCGCGGGCGGCACGGCGGGATCGAACTGCTCGCGGGATTCCGCACCGACGTGACCGGGCTGACCGCCGACGAGTCGCGGGCCCTGTTCGTCCTCGCCGCCCAGGGGGCGCACGCCGCGCTCGGCCTGGACGCGGCACTCGGCTCGGCCCTGCGCAAGGTCATGGCCGCGCTGCCGGAATCGCACCGCCCCGCCGCCGAGATGACGAGCCGCCGCATCCTCGTCGACTCCTCGCGCTGGCTGCACGGGCCGCGCACGCCCGTGGACGTGGAGGTCCTGCGGGACGCGGTCTTCGCCGACCGGCGCCTCGCGCTGCGCTACCGGCACAGCGGTGACGCGGCGCCCAGGGAGTACACCGTCGACCCCTACGGCCTCGTCTCCAAGGCCGGTGTCTGGTACCTCGTCGCCGATATGGACGGTGCGCCCCGGCTCTTCCGTGCCGACCGTGTCCGCGCGGCGGCCCTCACCGGGGCGCCGGTCGTCCGGCGCCCCGGGGTCGAACTCTCCGACGTCTGGGCGGTCCTGAAGCGCCAGGTGGAGGAGCGGCCCGGCGGCATCGACGTGACGGCCCGGGTCCGGCGCACCCGCTTCGAC
>NZ_JASKYR010000399.1:0-6568 GCF_041028215.1 Streptomyces flavofungini | reverse complement strand
AGCTGCTGCGGGGCCGGGCGATCCGGGTGGCGGAGCGTCCCGCCGATGACGGCGCCCCGGCGGAGGATGCCGCCGCAGCGCGCCTCGGGGCGTTCGACCCGCCCGAAGCGGTCATCGCCCCGCCCCACCTCACGAACGTCGGCGGGCAGCCGCCCTTCGTCGGCAGGGAGGCGGAACTCCGGCGTCTGGACGAAGAACTGCTCGGCTGGCGCCTGCCACCGGGCGAGCTCGGCTGTGTCGTCGTCCACGGTATCGGTGGAGTCGGCAAGACAGCGCTCGCGACGCGGTGGGCGGCGGGCGTGGCCGCCGGTGACGTCTTCACCCCCGTGTGGCGGGTGCGGGCGTCGTCACCCGAGACGATCGACTCCGGCCTCGACAGCCTCACGCGGGCCCTCCAGCCCTCCGTAACGGAGTCCCTGGCGGGGCCGGACCGGGTGGAGTGGGCCCTGCGGTGGCTGCGGGCGCACGACGCCTGGGTCCTTGTCCTGGACTCTGTCGCGGACCCCGCCGACGTGCGGGAGCTGCTGGCGCGTCTCGGCACGGGCGGTTCCGTGCTGATCACCAGCCGGGTCGCCGAGGGCTGGGAGGGCGTCGCCGTGCCGATCCCCCTGGACGTACCCGCTCCGGCGGAGGCCGCCGTGATGCTGGAGGCGTACGCGGGCCGGGACCTGAGGGGCGCGGATCCGGGGGGCGCGCACGCCCTCTGCGCGGAGCTCGGCCGGCTGCCGCTGGCCCTGGCGATGGCGGGCTCCCACCTCGCGCGCACCGGCGAGTCGGTCGCGGAGTACCTGGCCGCCCTGGGCGAGGGGACGCCGGACGACGGTGACGGGGGCGTCGCGACCCGGAGCATCCGCGACGTGTTCGAGGAGCGGCTGCGCGACGCCGCGGCCGACCCGGCGGCCTCGCGGCTGCTCCTGACCCTCGCCTGGTACGCCGCCGAGCCCGTACCGCACGATCTGCTGCCGCCCGTGATGGCCGAGGCGGAGCTGCCGGGCGCCCTGCGGTTCCTGGCGGACAGCGGTCTCGTCCGTCTTGAGAACGACATGGTCTCCGTGCACGCGGTGCTGGCCGAGGTAGCGCGCGCCCCCGACCCGGACCCCCGTGTCCGCGGCGCGCGGGACATCGACGACGCCCGCATCGCGGCGGCCCGCCACCTCAGGAAGGCGCTCCCCGACACCACGGACGACCCGGGTGCCTGGCCCCGCTGGCGGCGCCTGCTGCCGCACATCGAGGCGCTCCTGGAACGCACCAGGTCGGTGGACGACAACCGCCACTTCATGGCCATCCTCACGCACACGGCACAGTTCCTCCTCGGCCAGGGCCAGGTGGAGCAGAGCATCGACCTCCTGCGGCGGGCGCTCCTCGACGGCCTGCGGCTGTCCGGACGGGAGGCGCCGGGGACCCTCTCGGTGGCCTCGCGGCTCGCGGACGCCTTCGTGGCGGCGGGCGACACGGGCCACGCGATCGAGCTGTACATGGAGAGCCTGGAGGCGCTGGACCGGGCGGGACGGCCGGTCGACGACCCGGACGTCCTGGAGACGCGGGCGGCACTGGCGGCCGTCAGGTACCGCTCGGCGGGGGAGGTGGCCCCTGCCGTCCGTGAGCTGGAGGAGGTGTGCCACCTCGCGCTCGCTGCCCTGGGCGAGGACCACCCCACGGCCCTGCACGCGCGCGTGCGGCTCGCCGGGGCCTGCCTGGCGGCGGAGGAGTTCGACCGTGCGACAGCGCTGTACGAGGAGACGCTGGCCACCGCGCAACGGGTGCACGGGAGGGGCTCCCCCTTCACCCTGACCGTGCGCGGCGAACTGGCCGCCGCCCACCAGGCCGTGGGCGACGCCGGACGGGCCATCGGGGAACTGGAGCGGATGGCGGCCGAATGCCGTCGGACCCTGGGCGAGGACCACCCCCTCACCCTCACCGCCCTCTCCGCTCTCGCCGGGGTCTACGAGAGCGAGGGGGTCCTCGATCACGCGATCGGCCTGTACGAGGACGCCCTGGGGCTCGGCATCCGGGCGCTCGGCGCGGCACACCCCGACACGTCACGCCTGCGGGAGCGGCTCGCGCACGCCTGCGTGGCGATCGGTGACCAGGAGCGCGTTGTCCGCCTGCGCGAGGAAACGCTCACCACGCTGGGCGAGACCGAGGGCCGCTACCACCCGGAGACGCTCCGCGCGGCGGCCTCCCTCGCCGGTGCCTACCGCCGCTCCGGCGCCCGCGACAAGGCGCTGGCCCTGTACGAGCGGACGCTGACCGAGCGGGTCAGGGTGCTGGGCGCCTCGCACGCCGAGACCCGGCGCTCCTACGAGGAGCTGGCCGAGACGCTGTGCGAGGCCGGGGAGCCGCGCCGCGCGATCCCGCTCATCGAGCGGACCCTGGACGAGCGGGTGAGCTCACTGGGCGGCGCGGACCCGGAGACCGTCCGCGCGCGGGACGCGCTCGCCGACGCCTGTCGGCAGGCCGGGGACCCCGGCGCGGCCGTCGAGCTGTGCCAGGCCTCGCTCGACGCGCTCAAGCACTCCCTGGGCGAGGACCACATCCGTACCCACCGGGCCCGCGCCCGGCTCGCGCGGGCCCTGGCCGCCGCCGACGACATGAAGAACGCCGTACGCCAACTGGGTCGCGCCGTCCACGGTCTCGCCCGGGAACTCGGCGAGGACGCGGCCGAGACCCTCGCCACCCGCACGGAACTGGCCCGGTGGCAGGAGCGGCGCTCCTGACCCACCGGGCCGGTCCTGCGGAAGAACTCCGGGCGTTACGCCGCGTCGAACGTGGCGGGGTCGGGGCCAAGCCGCCGGTCCTCGTTCAGGGCGGAGATCGCCGCCATGTCCTCCGGGTCGAGCTCGAAGCCGAAGACGTCGATGTTCTCCTTGATCCGGGACGGGGTGACGGACTTGGGGATCACCACGTTGCCGAGCTGGATGTGCCAGCGCAGCACGACCTGGGCGGGGGTGCGCGCGTGCTTCCGGGCGATCGCGACGATCGCCGGGACCTCCAGGAGCCCCTTGCCCTGGCCGAGCGGCGACCATGCCTCGGTGGCGATGCCCTGCTCCGCGTGGTACTCGCGGGAGGCGCGCTGCTGGAGGTGCGGGTGGAGCTCGATCTGGTTGACGGCGGGGATGACCGACGTCTCGGCGATCAGCCGCTCCAGGTGCTCGGGGAGGAAGTTCGAGACGCCGATGGACTTGGCCCGGCCGTCGGCCTGGATCCTCTCGAACGCCTTGTACGTGTCGATCGCGAGGCCCTTGGACGGCAGGGGCCAGTGGATCAGGTACAGGTCGATGTAGTCGAGGCCGAGCTTCTCCAGGGAGCGGTCGAAGGCGCGCAGCGTCGAGTCGTAGCCCTGGTCGCTGTTCCAGAGCTTCGTGGTGACGAACAGTTCCTCGCGGGCCACGCCGGAGGCGGCGATGGCCTTGCCCGTGCCCGTCTCGTTCTCGTAGGCGGCCGCGGTGTCGATGCTGCGGTACCCGGCCTCCAGGGCCGCCGTGACCGCGGTCTCTGCCTCGTCGTCCGGCACCTGCCAGACACCGAAACCGAGCTGGGGCATCTCGACGCCGTTGTTCAGGATGATCGGGGGGACCTTGCTCACGAGCTCTCGATCCTTAGGTTCGTCGGGTGGTACTGCCATGGTCAACGATCACTGGCCGTGCCGCATTCCATAGCGGGGCCATTTATTCCGCTTTACTCCGGCCGCATCCGCGCAGACGGCCAGGTGGGCGCTACAAGCACCCGCTCCGTCTGGTGTCCGTGAGGTTCGCTCCTGAAACCCCCGCCTCCTCACCGGGCGGGAATCGGGGATATCCGGTTGTCGGCCGGTCATGTCCGGCATAGCGTGCCCGGGTGGATCTCTTCTCGCACTCCTGGGCGGCGCTGCGCACGGCGGTCGCCGGGCTCTCGGACGAGGACTTCGAGCGGCCGTCGGGCTGTGCCGGGTGGCTCGTCCGCGATCTGGCCTGCCACCTGGTCATCGACGCGCAGGATGTCCTGATCACCCTGGTCACCCCCGCCGACACCGCGCCGACCGTGGACGCGGCCACCTACTGGGAGCTGGTCGAGCCGCCGACCGGCGACGACCCGCTCGACGCGCTGATGCCACGGCTCGCCGCCGCGTACGGCGAGCCGTGGCTGCTCAAGTTCCACCTCGACGACGTGGGCTCCGCCGCCGGGCGCGCCGCCGCTCTCGCCGATCCGGCCGCCCGCGTCGCCACCAAGGACCAGGTGCTGACCGTCGCCGACTACCTGTCCGCGTACGTCATCGAGTGGACCCTGCACCACCTGGACCTGATCGCGCATCTGCCGGAGGCCGCCGGTCCCTCCGCCGGGAGTCTCGCGGCGGCGCGCGGGCTCCTTGAGCGGATCGCGGGCGCCCGCTTCCCCGCGTCGTTCCCGGACGCGGACGCACTGCTGGTGGGCACGGGGCGACGGCCCCCGACCGAGGCGGAGCGGGCGGCGCTCGGCGAACTCACCGGACGGCTGCCCTTCGTCCTCGGCTGACCGGCGAGCGCCGTCGCGCCGTCGCGCCGTCGCGCTGGGCCTCAGCCGCGGTACAGCGCCTCGACCTCCGTCCGGTACGCCGTCTCGATGGCCTTGCGCTTCAGCTTCAGGGACGGTGTGAGCAGGCCGTGCTCCTCGCTGAACTGGTGGGCCAGTATGCGGAACGTACGGATCGACTCGGCCTGCGAGACCAGGGTGTTGGCGGCGACGACGGCCCGGCGCACCTCGGTCTCCAGGTCCGGGTCGCGGACCAGCTCGCCGGGCGGCGGCATCGGCTTGCGGCGCATCGCCATCCAGTGCTCCACCGCCTCCGCGTCCAGGGTGACGAGCGCGGCGATGTAGGGGCGGTCGTTGCCGACGACGATGCACTGGGCGACCAGCGGATGGTCTCGCACCCGCTCCTCCAGCTGGGCCGGTGAGACGCTCTTGCCGCCGGACGTCACCAGGATCTCCTTCTTGCGCCCGGTGATCGTCAGATAGCCGTCCTCGTCGAGCGCGCCCAGGTCGCCGGTGGCGAGCCAGCCGTCGTGCAGGCTCGCGTCGGTGGCCTTGGGGTCGTTGAGGTAGCCCTGGAAGATGTTGCCGCCGCGCAGCCAGACCTCGCCGTCGTCCGCGATGTGCACGGAGGTGCCGGGGATGGCTTGGCCGACCGTGCCGTACCGGGTGCGCTCGGGCGGGTTGGCGGTCGCCGCCGCGGAGGACTCGGTGAGCCCGTACCCCTCGTAGACCGTCACGCCCGCGCCCGCGAAGAACAGGCCGAGTCTGCGGTCCATGCCCGAGCCGCCCGACATGGCGTGCCGCACCCGGCCGCCCATCGCCTCGCGGACCTTGGAGTACACGAGCTTGTCGAAGAGCTGGTGCTGCATACGCAGCCCCGCCGAGGGACCGGGGCCTATGCCGAAGGCCCTGGCCTCCAGCGCGTCGGCATAGCGCACCGCGCACTCGACGGCCTTGTCGAACGCGCCCGCCCTGCCCTCCTTCTCGGCCTTGCGCCGCGCCGCGTTGAACACCTTCTCGAAGATGTACGGCACGGCCAGGATGAACGTGGGCCGGAACGCCGCGAGGTCGGGCAGCAGCGCCGCCGCGTTGAGGTTCGGCTGGTGGCCCATCCTGACCCGGCCGCGCACCGCCGCGATCTGCACCATGCGGCCGAAGACATGGGCGAGGGGCAGGAAGAGCAGGGTGGTGGCCTCCTCGCCCCGCTTGGAGTGGAAGACCGGCTCCCAGCGGCCGACCATCGTGTCCGCCTCGAACATGAAGTTGGCGTGGGAGATCAGGCAGCCCTTGGGGCGGCCCGTGGTGCCCGAGGTGTAGATGATCGTGGCGATGGAGTCGGGTGTGACGGCGCGGCGGTGGCGGTGCACCACCTCGTCGTCGATGTCGCGGCCCGCGGCGGTCAGCTCGCCGACGGCGTCCGCGTCGAGCTGCCAGAGCCTGCGCAGCTGGGGCAGCCGGTCGACGACGGAGCCGATCGTCATCGCGTGGTCCTCGTGCTCGACCATCGCGGCCGTGACCCGCGCGTCGTGCAGCATCCAGAAGACCTGCTCGGCCGAGGACGTCGGATAGACCGGCACCACCTGGGCGCCGATGGCCCAGAGCGCGAAGTCGAAGAGCGTCCACTCGTAGCGGGTGCGGGACATGATGGCGACGCGGTCGCCGAAGCGGACGCCCTGGGCGATCAGGCCCTTGGCGAGGGCGAGCACCTGGTCACGGAACTCGCCCGAGGTGACGTCGGTCCACCGCCCGTCGGTCTTGCGCCCGAAGGCGATGCGCAGCGGGTCCTCGGCGGCATGGTCGAACACGGCGTCGGCGAGGCCGCCCACCAGCGTCGCCGATGCCATCGGAGGATTCGAGAACTCGCGCAATGATGCTCCTTGTGGCGCTCCGCACAGCGCCGTGACCGTACCCCACGGCGCGCACCTCCGGGAGGGGGTCGAGGGGCGGGCGGTATGGACCATCGGCACAGGTCAGCCGGTCAAAATGGGCCCACAAGGGTAAGGGCCGGACAACTTACTTACGCGGGAGTAAGTTTCGGTGCCGTAATCTCCACCGAATCTGTACGCGGCACGTACAGGGC
>NZ_JASKYR010000398.1:0-6850 GCF_041028215.1 Streptomyces flavofungini | reverse complement strand
GGGCCGGGGGTGGCGGAAGGCCAGGCGGGCCCGGACCAGGGCCATGAGCTGGGACTCGGTCCCGGACAACCGGCCCGTCTCCGGGTCCGCGGCCTCGATGATCCGCCGCTGGGCGGCCGTCAGTGGCCTCATCGTGCCCGCACCCCTTCCCCCGGTCGTCCCGCACGCCGGTCCTTCCCGGCCCTACCGATAGTGCCCTGTGGCACTGACAACGCGCCCCGGCTGCCCCGACGGCGCGCGGCCCCAGCGGCAGTCGGACGGGTGCGGCCCCGGCGTTGTGGACCCGCGCTACGGCCGCAGGTTCCAGCTCGCCACCACCGGCCGCCCATGCTCGGTGCTCAACCGGCACACCGTCCCCGTGGCCAGCAGGAACATCGAGCCGCCCGACGGGGGCAGGCCCAGGCGGCGGGCCGCGAGGACGCGGAGGAAGTGGCTGTGGGCGAAGAGGACGACGCTGCCCTCGTAGTTGGCGAGGGCCGCGTCCACCTTGGCCAGCATGCGGTCGGCGCGCTCGCCCACCTGCTTCGGGTTCTCGCCGGGGTGGTCCGGCGGGCCGAGGGCGACGCCGTCCTCGAAGAGGTACCAGTTCGGCCGGGTGCGGTGGACCTCGACGGTCGTGATGCCCTCGTAGGCCCCGTACTCCCACTCGGCGAGGTCGGGGTCGACGCGCGCGTCCGGGAACCCGGCGAGCTCCGCGGTCTCGCGCGAGCGCTGCCGCGGGCTGGTGAACGCCGCCCCGATCCGGAACCTGCCGATGAGCGGGGCGAGCGAACGGGCCTGCTCCCTGCCGTTGTCCGTCAGGGGGATGTCCGTCCAGCTCGTGTGCTGTCCGGACAGGGACCACTCCGTCTCGCCGTGCCGGACGAGGAGCAGATCGCCCATGTCGCGCCAGTCCTGTTCTCTCGGGGGTGGCGGTGCCGTCCGGCGCCGCCACCCCCGAGACTGCCATGCCCCGCAGGTCGGCTGCCCGCCGGGACGCGCGTCAAGGCCGGTTCAGAGACCTTGGGGCACCCGTGCCGGGCGGCCGGAACCGCGGGTGAGGGCGTAGCCGCCGACGCCCGCGAGGGCCGCGAGGACACCGCCGGCGCCCGTCCAGAGCCAGCGCGAGGACCACCATCCGGAGGACCAGCCGTCCTCCGGCTCGGTGACCTCGGCGGGCCGCTGCTTGTCCGAACCCGCGCCCGGCACCAGCGGCTCAGCGAGCGCCCCGTCCACGGCCTGCGCGCCACCCGCGTCCGTGGCGGTGACCTTGACCTCGGTGCGCACCGGCAGGCCGAGGTCGTCGGCCTTGAGGCCGGTGACCGTCAGGCGCAGGTAGTACGTGCCGGGCAGCGGGTCGTTCGCCCACTGCTCCGACCAGGCCCTGACCGTCCGCAGCGAGCAGGACAGGGACACCGAAGCGGCGTCCTGCGCGGCCGTCCGCTTCGGCGTGCCGAGACGGCAGGCCTGGCGGCGCTTGAGCCCGTCGTAGACGTCGACCTGCCAGGTGGAGGCCGCGTGCCGGGCGGCGGCTTCCGGCAGCTTCACCGTGGCGTGCACGGTGGCGCGCTGCCCGGTGTCCACGGGGAACGCCCAGTACAGGTAGTCGCCCGTGGACGCCTCGGCGGTGGCCTCCTGGTCCTGGCGGATCGCGGTGGCGGTGCGGAAGGACGTGCCCGCCTCCGAGGGGGCGTCGCCCGTGTCGTCGGCGTCGCCGTCGGCGGCGGTCGCGGTGCCGGTGAGGGCCAGCAGGGCGGCGCCCGCCAGCAGGGCCGCGCGGCCCAGCAGCGTTGTCGTACGCATCAGTTGGTCCTCCAGACCGCGAAACGCCAGCGCGAGAGCCAGCCCCAGATCAGCCCGGCGAGGAAGCCGACGAGCACGAGCAGGCCGAGCAGCCACCAGCCGTGGCCGAGCCCGAAGTGCGCCACGTCGGACGCCTCGTCGGGGGAGTCGACCAGGTCGACGGCGAGCTCGACGGGCAGGCCCGGCGATCGCTTCACCGAGGCGGGCGCGGAGAAGGAGTTGCTGACGCGCAGGCAGACGGTCTCGCTCGCACCGTACTTGTCGTCCTCGTCGGCGTCGTCCGCCTCGGGCCGCGGGTAGCGCAGACCCGTCGAGATCACATCGGTGCGTCCGTCGCCGGACTCCTGGCCGCGTACGATCTCGCGCCCGTTCGCCGTCTCTGCCCGCAGCAGTACGCCGTAGTCGGGGTCGACGGCGCGGTCGGCCGAGACGCTCACCGAGGCGCGCAGCTCCCTGCCCGCGGGGACCTGCACGCGGTACCAGCGGTGCTCACCGAACTTCTCGCGGTCGGTGTAGAGGCCCGACTTCAGCTCGGGCGCGTCGGTGCACTGGGCGGCGCCCCTGGCCTCGACGGGGGTGACGACCGGGTCGGCCGCGCGGTCGACGAGCTGCTTGACGCGGCCCGCGAGTTCATCGGTGTGCCGGACCGAGGTGTAGGTGCCGCCGGTCGCCTCCGCGATGCAGCTGAGCTGGTCGCGGGTCTTGGCGTCCGGCACAAGGCCCAGCGTGTCGATGGTGAGGTGGATGCCCTTGGCGGAGATCTCGCGGGCCACCACGCACGGGTCGAGGGGCTGGCAGGTGTCCTCGCCGTCGGTTATCAGCACGATGCGGCGGCTGCGCTCGGCGGTGTCGTCCGTCAGGTCGTCGGCGGCCTTGAGCAGCGTCGGGCCGATGGGCGTCCAGCCGGTCGGCGCGAGGGTCGCGACCGCGGTCTTGGCGTCCGTGCGGCCCGCCTTGTCGAGCCGCTCCACGGGGTAGAGCAGCTCGGAGTCCTTGCAGCCGGTCCTGCGGTCGTCGCCGCGGTAGTTGGCGCCGAGGGTGCGGATGCCGAGGGCGACCTCGTCCGGAGTGGCGTCGAGCACCTCGTTGAAGGCCTGCTTCGCGGCGGCCATGCGGGACTTGCCGTCGATGTCGCGGGCCCGCATGGAGCCGCTGACGTCGAGGACCAGCTCGACCTTGGGGGAGGGCTGTGCGGGTTCGTCGCCGCCGTCGTCGTCGGCTGCCGCGGGGCCCGCCGTGACGATCCCGGCGGTCAGGGCGGCGAGCAGGGCGAGAGCCCACGCCGCCGGCCGTTGTCTTGTGATCATCGCCGGATCCTATTGATCACGGCGGCCCATTCCCAAAACGGCGTCAGAACGGTGAGTGACGCCCTGGCCTGACCCCGTGTGCCCTACGAGGGCCGCAGCACACGCCCGCCGAACGCCCCGGCTCCGTCCGCCCGCCTCCACCAGGTCTCCAGCGCCGTCTGGTCCATGGTGCGCCAGTCGGGCGTGGCCAGGACCAGCGCGTCGCCGAGGCGGCGCCCGAGGTCCACCATCGCGCGCCCGGAGGGGGTGCGCTCGCCGTCGTACGCGGCCACGGCCTCGTCCCAGGTGTCCGCCGAGGCGAGGGCGGACTCCAGGGCCGTCGCGTCCTGGAGCGCCTTCACCGCGCCCGCGCCCGTGTGCGGCCGGGCCACCGCGGCGGCATCGCCGGTCAGGAGCACCCGGCCCGCCGAGCAGCGCGGCGCCGCGAAGTCGTACATGGGCTGGAGGAAGCGCTCGGCGGGCGCCGTGACGTGCAGCAGCGCGCCCCAGAACGGCGGCAGGAGCTCGTCGGCCACGTGCCGCAGATGCGCGGTGAGCGCCTCGGTCAGGCCGCCGGGCGGCAGGCTCGTGGGGCCGGTGAGCCGCAGGCCGCGGCCGAGCCCGAGCCCGAGGTCGAGGTCCGGCGGTGGCGAGGTGTAGAGCACCCAGTTGACGCGGCGTCCGCCGGAGCCGTCGGGTATGCGGTAGACGATGAGGTGGCCGCCGGGGAAGACGGCGTACGCGCAGACCTCGTCCGGCCACGGGGACGGATCGGCGAGGCGGCTCTCCGGGAGGGCGCCGCGCCAGGCCAGATATCCGGCGTAGGCGGGCCTTACATCGCCGAAGACGGCCGCGCGGACCGTCGAGCGGTAGCCGTCGGCGCCGATGACCAGGTCGTAGCGCTCCTCTCCCGTGGCGGTCCCGACCGCGGTGCCTTCGGGCCCGGGGCGCAGCGTCTCCACCGGCGTGGCCGTCCGGAGGACGGCGGTCTTCGGGAGGCGGCCGTGCAGCTCCCGCCAGAGCGGCCCCCAGTTGTACGTACGGAAGGGGAAGGGCGTCTCGGCGATCGTCCGGCCCAGCGGGTCGGCCGTCGAGCCGTCGCGCACGTACCAGCGCCGCCGCTCCATCTGCACCCACGCCATGCCCGCGTGCAGATAACCGGCGGACTCCAGCTCGGCGTACCGCGCGTCGTGCACCGCGAGGCCCACACCACGGTCCGCGAGGTCGTCCGCGGCGCGTTCGTACACGGTGATCTCATCGGCCCCGCCGCGGTGCGCGGCCAGCGCCGACGCGCACCCCGCGACGCTGCCTCCCACGACGGCGACCCTGCCCCCACGCATCATCGGGCCAGCCTGGCAGCCCGCATGACCGCCTGTCAGCGGAGCGATACCCCGCGCCCGGCGAAGAACGGCTCGAACTCGTCGGCGGTGAGCGTGGCGGTCCTGGTCGCCGCGTCGACGCCCGAGGGGTTGTGGAAGTGCAGGCCCTCGGCGGTGCGGCCGGTGACAAGGACCAGGTGGCCGCCCCTGCCGGGCGCGGGCCGGTGCGGGCGGCGGATCTCGAAGTGCACGGAGGCGATCACCCGCCGCCCCTCGTCCAGGAGTGTCCCGATCCCGGCGACGGTCAGATGCCGGTGGACGGTGGCGTCGACGCCGTGCGCCTCGCGGGCGTACGCCGCGAACGGGGCGTAGACCATGCCGCGGATCCGCCCGTCCTCCTCGGTGTACGCGCCGTACTTCAGGGCGCCGTCGCGCAGCGCGAAGAGGGAGGGCGCGTCCGCGCCGAGCGCCATCTGATAGCACGTCATGCCGCAGAGGTGGCCGCACCAGCGGGCGTAGTCCTCGACGGTGGCGGCGCCGGACTCCCGCCAGGCGGGGTCGGCGGCGCGGTCGAAGTCCTCGTACACGATGGGTCCGACGAGGCCGGGCGAGGCGAACTGGGTACGGGAGGCCGTACCGCAGGTGGGGCAGAGGGGCACGTCGCTCCCGGTGGGCCGTGGCGGACCGCCGACTACTGGCGGTAGCCGCTGAGGAAGCGGCCGATGCGGCTGATCGCCGCGTCCAGGTCGTCAGCGTAAGGGAGGGTCAGGATGCGGAAGTGGTCGGGACGCGCCCAGTTGAAGCCGGTGCCCTGCACGACCTGGATCTTCTCCTGGAGCAGCAGGTCGAGGACGAACTTCTCGTCGTCGTGGATCGGGTGCACCTTCGGGTCGAGGCGCGGGAAGGCGTAGAGGGCGCCCTTGGGCTTCACGCAGGAGACGCCCGGGATCTCGTTCAGCTTCGCCCAGGCGCGGTCGCGCTGCTCGCGCAGCCGGCCGCCGGGCGCGGTGAGCTCATGGATGGACTGCCGCCCGCCGAGCGCCGCCTGGATGGCGTACTGCGCGGGGGCGTTCGGGCAGAGCCGCATGGAGGCGAGCATCGTCAGCCCCTCCAGATAGCTCCTGGCGTGCTGCCGCGGCCCGGTGACGACCAGCCAGCCGGAGCGGAACCCCGCCACCCGGTGGGTCTTGGAGAGCCCGCAGAAGGTGAGGACGACGAGGTCGGGGGCGAGGGCGGCGACGCTGTGGTGCACGGCGTCGTCGTACAGGATCTGGTCGTAGATCTCGTCGGCGAAGACCATCAGGCCGTGCCGCCGGGCGAGGTCGAGGATGCCCTCAAGGACCTCCTTGGGGTAGACGGCGCCGGTGGGGTTGTTCGGGTTGATGATCACGACGGCCCTGGTGCGGTCGGTGATCTTCGCGGCCATGTCGTCGAGGTCGGGGTACCACTCCGCGGACTCGTCGCACACGTAGTGCACGGCCTTGCCCCCGGAGAGGGTCGTCACGGCCGTCCACAGGGGGAAGTCGGGGGCGGGGATGAGTACTTCGTCGCCGTCCTCGAGGAGCGCCTGCACGGCCATGGTGACCAGCTCGGAGACGCCGTTGCCGAGGAAGACGTCGTCCACGGAGACCTCGTCGATGCCGAGCGCCTGATAGCGCTGGACGACCGCGCGGCGGGCGGAGAGGACGCCGCGCGAGTCCGTGTAGCCGTGCGCGTTCGGGAGCATCCGGATCATGTCCTGGACGATCTCCTCGGGCGCCTCGAAGCCGAAGAGCGCGGGGTTGCCGGTGTTGAGGCGCAGGACGCTGTGGCCCGCCTCCTCCAGGGCGTTGGCGTGCTCGATGACGGGGCCCCGGATCTCGTAACAGACATCGCTGAGCTTGCTCGACTGCCGGAACTCCATGCGGTGCGCCTCCCGTGACGTGTGTTACTTGGTTTTACCAAGTCCCCGCTTGGAAAGTCCAACAACTTGCCTAGACTATGTCGCATGCCACCTCAGCCACGGCCGTCCGCCCGCTCCCGCCGAAGCTACGACCAGTACTGCGCGGTCGCCCGCGGCCTCGACTCCGTCGGGGACCGCTGGACCCTGCTGATCGTCAGGGAGCTGCTCGCCGGGCCCCGTCGCTACACCGACCTCCACGCCGACCTGCCGGGCGTCAGCACCGACGTCCTCGCCTCGCGCCTGAAGGACATGGAGCAGCAGGGCCTGGTCACCCGCCGCAGACTGCCCCCGCCCGCGGCGGCCTCCGTGTACGAACTCACCGCCCGGGGACAGGAGTTGCTGCCGGTCCTGCGGGCCCTCGCGGCCTGGGGCACGCCCGCCCTCGCGGAGCGCGGACCCACCGACGCGGTCCGCGCGCACTGGTTCGCGCTGCCGCTGCTGCCGGTCCTCGCGGGGCTCGGGGCGCCGGGCGTCGTGCAGGTGCGGCTCGCGGAGGGCGAGTTCCACGTACGGGTGGGGGA
>NZ_JASKYR010000397.1:0-7642 GCF_041028215.1 Streptomyces flavofungini | reverse complement strand
GTTGGAGAAGGCCTTGAACTCGCCTTTGACGGGCKGGGTGACCACGACCCCCTCGTCCTTGAAGATCTTGCCGCCGCCCACCGGGATGTCCGACGTTGTGGCGAGGACGGTTCCGGCGGCCCCGCCGCCCTCGGGGCGGGCCCCGGCGTTCTCCGCCGCGTCCTTGGCGTCGTCACCGCTGCCGCAGGCGGTGAACGCCGCGGCGATGCCCGCGGCGCCGATCGTGGCCACGACGGTGCGGCGGCGGGGCCCTGACAGAGATGCATCGGAAGTCGTCATGCCCGGTGGTACGGCCCCGAGGGAGCGGGTGTTCACCACTTCAAGAAGTTCACAGGGACGCCCGCAGGAAGCCGATTTCGAGCCGCAGCAGGTTCGCCGCCTCCTCGTCGGCCACCAGGTGGCTCGCGCCGGACAGCGGCAGCACCGTGTGCCGTCGGCCCGCGGCGAGCAGCGCGGAGGAGAGGCGCAGCAGGTGCGCGGGGAAGACGTTGTCGTCGGCCAGGCCGTGCACCAGCATCAGCGGCCGGGTCAGGCGGTGCGCGTGGGCGACCAGGGAGCAGCGCTCGTACTGTTCGGGGAGTACGTCGGGATGGCCCAGGTAGCGCTCCTTCCAGTGGGTGTCGTACAGCTCCAGTTCCGTCGGCGCGGCGCCCGCGACCGCCGCGTGGAAGACGTCGGGGCGGTGCAGCACCGCGCCCGCCGCGAGGTAGCCGCCGAACGACCAGCCCCGGATGGCGACGCGCTCCAGGTCCAGGTCGGGGCAGAGCCCGGCCGCCGCGCGCACCGCGTCCACCTGGTCGTCGAGCACCGGCGTCAACTGGTCCCCGTGCACCGCCCGCTCCCAGGCGATACCGCGCCCCGGAGTGCCGCGCCCGTCCGCGACCAGCACCGCGAAGCCCTGCTCCGCGAACCACTGGGCGACGACGGTCCACCACGCGCGCGCGTGGACGACGAGCCGCATCCCGGGACCGCCGTACGGGCAGAGCAGCACGGGGAGCTTCGCGGCGCCGGGCTCGTGCCAGGACGGCAGGTACAGCGCCGCCCGCAGCTCACGCTCGCCGAGCGTGAGGTGGCGTGGGCGGGGTACGACGACGGGCTCTTCGGCGAGCACCCCGATCCGCCCGGCGGGCTCGCCGCCGATCAGGACGGTCACCGTCTGCCCCTCGGGCGTCCTGCTGTCCAGGACCACGGTGCCGCCGCCGAGCACCGCCGTGTGCACGCCCGGGCCCTCGCTGATCCGCGCCAGGGATTCCGCTTCGGCCCCGCCCGCCTCGTCGTCCGCCCGGTTTCCGTCGTGATCCGCCCGGTGTGGGGCGTGGCCCGACCGGTGGTCGAGTGACCAGACGTGGACCTCCGTGGGCTCTTGCGATGCGGTGAAGTACACCCGCTCGCCCACCGCGCCGAGCACCTCGTGCACCTGGAGTCCCGCGGGTGTCGCCGCCTCCCCGACGGCGAGGCCGCGGGCGTCGCCGACCGCCGCGTACCGCACCAGGGCGCCGGACGGGAGCCGCAGCGGAGTGCCGGGGAGCAGCGGCACCCATGCCTCGTCGCGCAGGCGGCAGACGGTCCGCGTCTCCCCGGTGGCCGGGTCGGCCGCCAGGACGTGCACGGAACGCTGGTCGCGTGTCTGGAGGCTGATCAGCGGCCCGTGGGCGTCCCAGGACGCCGTGGGGACGTAGTCGAAGCGGTCGTCGGTCCAGGCGCCGCCGGGGTGCTGTTCACCCGCCCGCTCCGGGGCGCGCACCCGGGTGCGGGTGCCGTCCAGGCGCAGCACATGCAGGGACGTGCGGGCGTTGGCGGTGCCCGCCGCCGGGTAGCGGACGGGGCGGGGCGGACGGTCGGGCCGCGCGGGGTCCGCGAGCCACCAGCGCCGCACCATGGAGGCGTCCACGCGGGCGACGAGCAGCGCGTCACCGGCCGGGGACCACCAGAATCCCCGGTGGCGGTCCATCGACTCGGCGGCCACGTGGTCGGCGAGTCCGTAGGTGACGTCCGGACCTTCCGGTTCCGCGAGGGCCCGGTCTCCGCCGCCGTCCACCGCGACCACCCGCAAGGCGCCCCCGGCGACGTAGGCGATCAGGGTCCCGTCCGGTGAGGGGCGCGGATCGAACACCGGGCCCCCGGTGCGGACCCGGCGCGCGGCGCCGCCGTCCGGCTCCACCACCCAGAGGGCGCCGCCGAGCGCGAAGGCCACCACGCGCGCGTGGCGGTCGGCAGCGAAGGCGGTCACTCCTTGTGCGGCCTCGCGGGCGCGCTCCCTGCGCACGCGTTCCGCCTCCGGCTCCGGTCCCGTCCGGCCGAGGCCGAGCGGATCGACGAGCAGGCGCTCGGCTCCGCCCTCGTACAGCCACAGCCTGCTGACCGGGTCGTCGCCCGCGGTGGAGCGCGTGAACAGCAGCCGCCCGTCCTCGGAGAGCGTCAGGCCGCGGGGCACGCCCAGGGTGAAGCGGCCGGTGCGGGCGAACTGCCGAGGAAGATCCGGTGCGTCCATGAGCGGCACTGTAGGCAGCGGGGCGAGTGATCGAACAGCTCCGGTCCGCCAGTAATCTGGGGCGATGCTCACCGAAGTGACCGCGGTCCGCTACGTCACCCCCCTGCGCGAGGGCGGATCGCTCCCCGGCGTCGTCGAGGCCGTCGACGGCCATGGCGCGTACGCGACGTACGTCATGAAGTTCACCGGCGCCGGACAGGGCCGCAAGACGCTGGTCGCCGAGGTGGTCTGCGGGGAGCTGGCCCGCCGCCTGGGGCTGCGCGTGCCGCGGCTCACGCAGATCCTGCTCGACCCGGTGCTCGGTCTCGGCGAACCCGACCAGCAGGTGCAGGAGCTGCTGAAGTCCAGCGGCGGCCGCAACCTCGGCATGGACTTCCTCTCCGGCGCGCTCGGCTTCGACCCGCTCGCCCACCACGTCGACCCGGCGGAGGCGGGGCGCGTCGTCTGGTTCGACGCCCTGATCAACAACGTGGACCGGTCCTGGCGCAACCCGAACCTCCTCCTGTGGAAGAGCGACCTCTGGCTGATCGACCACGGGGCGAGCATGATCTGGCACCACAACTGGCGCACCGCCGCGACCGCGTCCGCCAAGCCCTACGACGCCACCGACCACGTCCTTCGCCCCTACGGCCCCGACGTGGCGTCGGCGGCGGCCGAGCTGGCCCCGCTCGTCACCGAGGAGCTGCTCACCGAGGTCACCGCCCAGGTGCCCGACGCCTGGCTGGCCGACGAGCCGGGCTTCGAAAGCCCCGACGAGGTGCGCCGCGCCTACGTGGCGGCCCTGCTGCCCCGCGCGGCGACCATCCACGAACGGATCGCACTCGGCGAGCCGCAGCCGAAGGGGGCCGCCTCATGAGCGACCGCGACGTCTTCGAGTACGCGCTGGTGCGCGTCGTCCCGCGCGTGGAGCGCGGCGAGCGGTTCAACGCGGGCGTGGTGGTCTACTGCCGCGCCAAGTCCTACGTGGCCGCCCGCACGCACCTCGACGAGGCCAAGCTCCTCGCCCTCGACCCCGCGGCCGACGTGGCGGGGATCAGGGCGGCGCTCGGCGCCGTCGAGCGGATCTGCGAGGGCGGTGCCGCGGCGGGCCAGGCGGCGCGCGACGACGCGGGGCGGCGCTTCCGCTGGCTCATCGCGCCCCGCTCCACGGTGGTCCAGCCCGGTCCGGTGCACACGGGCCTGACGGCCGATCCGGCGGCGGAGACGGACCGCCTCCTCGGCCTCCTGGTGAGGTAACGCGTCACAGCGGGCCTGCGGGCCGTTGACACCCGGTGCCGTGGCTTCTAGCGTCTCGTCCTGCTGAAGGTACTAAGCGGTCGCTCACCATCGGGGCGTACCGTGGGACTGCACCCGCAGAGCCGCACACCAAGAGCCGCATCCAAGGGCGAGGAGAACCAGCATGTCCACCACTGAGCAGCGCGTCGCGGTCGTGACCGGCGGAGCGCGAGGCATCGGCGCGGCGACCGCCGTACGGCTCGCCGCCGAGGGCCGCGCCGTCGCCGTCATCGACCTCGACGAGGCCGCCTGCAAGGACACCGTCGCGCAGATCACCGCGGCCGGTGGCAAGGCGCTCGCCGTCGGCTGCGACGTGTCCGACGAGGCCCAGGTCGAGGCCGCCGTCGCCCGTATCGCCGAGGAGCTCGGCGCGCCGACGATCCTCGTCAACAACGCGGGTGTGCTCCGCGACAACCTGCTCTTCAAGATGAGCGCGGGCGACTGGGACACGGTCATGAACGTGCACCTGCGCGGCGCGTTCCTGATGTCGCGCGCCGTCCAGAAGCACATGGTGGACGCAACCTTCGGCCGTATCGTCAACCTCTCCTCGTCCTCGGCCCTCGGCAATCGCGGCCAGGTCAACTACGCCGCCGCCAAGGCCGGTCTCCAGGGCTTCACCAAGACCCTCGCCAAGGAGCTCGGCAAGTTCGGCGTCACCGCCAACTCCGTCGCCCCCGGCTTCATCGTCACCGAGATGACCAAGGCCACCGCCGACCGCGTGGGCATGGACTTCGAGGAGTTCCAGACCGCCGCCGCCAGCCAGATCCCGGTGCAGCGCGTCGGCCGCCCCGAGGACATCGCCAACGCCATCGCCTTCTTCACGGGCGAGGCGGCCGGGTTCGTCTCCGGGCAGGTCATGTACGTGGCCGGCGGCCCGCTCAACTGACCCGGAAGGCTCAAGGACATGGCTGTGCAGGACAGTGGGAAGGCCGCGCTGGTCACGGGCGCGAGCCGCGGCATCGGCTACGGCATCGCCGAGGCCCTGGTCGCCCGGGGCGACCGCGTGTGCATCACCGGACGCAACGAGGACGCCCTCAAGGAAGCCGTCGAGAAGCTCGGCTCCGACCGGGTCATCGGCGTCGCGGGCAAGGCGCACGACGAGGCGCACCAGGCGGTCGCCGTCGAGCGCACGATGGAGGCGTTCGGGCGCGTCGACTTCCTGATCAACAACGCGGGCACGAACCCGGTCTTCGGGCCGATGGCCGAGCTCGACCTGAACGTGGCCCGCAAGGTCTTCGAGACCAACGTCATCTCGGCGCTCGGCTTCGCCCAGCGGACCTGGCGGGCCTGGCAGAGCGAGCACGGCGGGGCGATCGTCAACATCGCCTCCGTCGCGGGCGTCTCCGCGTCGCCCTTCATCGGCGCGTACGGCATGAGCAAGGCGGCGATGGTCAACCTCAGCCTCCAGCTCGCGCACGAGTTCGCGCCGAAGGTGCGCGTGAACTCCATCGCGCCCGCCGTGGTGAAGACCAAGTTCGCCCAGGCGCTCTACGAGGGCCGCGAGGCGGAGGCCGCGGCCGCCTATCCGCTCGGCAGGCTCGGTGTGCCCGACGACATCGGGGGCGCCGCGGCGTTCCTCACGTCCAGCCAGTCGGACTGGATCACCGGCCAGACACTCGTGGTCGATGGCGGCATCTTCCTCAATGCGGGCGTCGGCTGACGAAGCCGGTTCAACCATCGGCTACACCGTCAAAGGTGACGTAGACGTGCATCAAGTGCCCCGCGCGCGCCACTAGTTGGCGTGGCGGGGCGCTGCGGATATGGTCTGCCGACTCAGGATGAGGCCGATCGAGGAGCGTGCGCGTGTTCAGTGATGTTCCCCCAGCGAAGCTGATGAGGGGCCTCGGACCGGTGGCGGCACTCACGTCGCTGTCCCTGATCGCCGGCTGCGGGGCGCTGTCCTCCGAGGGGCCGGACGGCGAACAGGTGATCACGGTCGGCACGATGAGCGCCCCGAGCACCCTGGACCCCGCCAAGGCCTGGGACAGCTCCTGGGAGCTGTACAGAAACGTTTTTCAGACCCTGCTGAGCCTTCCCTCGGGGGCCACCGAGCCCGAGCCGGACGCCGCGGAGTCCTGCACGTTCGACGGCAAGTCCAGCACGGTCCTGACCTGCCGGCTCCGTTCGGACCTGCAATTCTCCGACGGGCACGAGCTGGACGCGGCGGCGGTGAAGTACTCCTTCGACCGCATGCGGACCCTGGAGGCCAAGGGCGTCGTGAAGGGCGGCCCCATGGGCCTGCTCGGCTCGCTCGACAAGGTCGAGACGGAGGGTGAGCGGACGGTCGTCTTCCGGCTCAAGAAGCCGGACGCCACCTTCCCGCTCGTCCTGTCGACCCCCGCCATGTCGATCGTCGACCCGCGCGAGTACCCGGCGGACAAGCTGCGCGAGGGCAGTGGTCTCACGGGCTCGGGGCCGTACGCCCTCCAGGCCTACGTGCCCGGCGAGAAGGCCGAGCTGGTCAAGAACGACCACTACAAGGGCGCGGCCGACGTCAAGAACGACGCCGTCACCATCCGCTACTTCAAGAAGTCCTCCGCCATGGTGGACGCCCTCCGCAGCAAGCAGATCGACGTCACCTTCCGCGGTCTGGACGCGGGTGACGTCATCGCCGCGCAGGGCAAGAGCAACGCTGATTCCGAGGTCGAACTCGTCGAGGGCGCGGGCACAGAGATCCGCTACCTGGTGTTCAACACGGAGGACCCCTGGGCGCGCAAGCTGCCGGTCCGGCGGGCCGTCGCGCAGCTCATCGACCGCCCCGCCATCGCCCACAAGATCTACAAGGACACCGTCGACCCGCTGTACTCGATGGTGCCGAGAGGGCTGACCGGGCACGCCACCGGCTTCTTCGACGACTACGGGGACCCCAGCGCGGACAAGGCCAGGAAGATCCTCACCGACGCGGGCATCACCCGGCCCGTGCCGCTGACCCTCTGGTACACCACCGACCGCTACGGATCGTCCACCGCCGTGGAGTTCGCCGAGATCAAACGGCAGCTCGAAGCCTCCGGACTGTTCGACATCACGCTCAAGGGACGCCCCTGGACCGAGTTCCAGGAGGGCTACAGCAAGGGCGAGTACCCCGTCTTCGGCCGCGGCTGGTTCCCCGACTTCCCGGACGCGGACAACTTCATCGCCCCGTTCGTCGGCCCGAAGAACGTGCTCAACACGCCGTACGTCGCCAAGGAGATCACCGACGAGATCCTGCCGCGCGAGCGCAGGGAGGCCGACAGGGGCGCGGTCATCGACGACTTCGAGCGGGCGCAGAAGCTCCTCGTCGACGACGTCAGGCTGCTGCCCCTCTGGCAGGGCAAGCAGTACATCATGGCCAGCGAGGAGATCGCGGGCGGCGAACGCGCCCTGGACCCCTCCGCGATCATGATGATGTGGGAGCTCCAGCGGAAGACGAGCTGGTAGGCGCTCCAACGCGGCGTCGGCCGGGGGTGCCGGTAGGTTCTGTCATCACAAGTGATCGCACCCCGGAGGTTGTTGACGTGACCGACATCGCCATGCTGCCCGCGTCCTGGCGCGGAGTCCTCGGCGAGGAGCTCCAGAAGCCCTACTTCAAGGAGCTCACCGAGTTCGTCGAGCAGGAGCGGGCGCGCGGTCCCGTCTACCCCCCGCGCGACGAGGTCTTCGCCGCCCTCGACGCGACGCCGTACGACGAGGTGAAGGTCCTGGTCCTCGGCCAGGACCCGTATCACGGCGAGGGCCAGGRSCTTCACCTCAACGCGGTGCTCACGGTCCGCGCCGGTGAGGCCAACTCCCACAAGGGGAACGGCTGGGAGAAGTTCACGGACGCGGTGATCCGCGCGGTGGCCGACCGCCCCGACCCGGCGGTCTTCGTCCTGTGGGGGAACTACGCCCAGAAGAAGC